>NZ_JBIVGD010000010.1:0-187417 GCF_044748465.1 Paenarthrobacter sp. NPDC089988 | reverse complement strand
CACCCCCGTGGAGCACGAACTGCTGCTCACCACGGACCAACCTCAGCCGGCACAAGCCGCCTGACCAACTGTCCACAACTTGCGGGCAACCCCACGAAAGGTGAGGGAGCGTTCGGTGGGAAGGGTGGTTTGGTGAGAGAGGGTTGGCGGTGGAGGGTGGTTTGGTGAGAGAGGGCCGGCGGTGGAGGGTGGTTTGGTGAGAGAGGGTTGGCGGTAGAGGGGTGTTTGGTGAGAGGGCGTCTGGAAGGATGGGGCCATGGCTTCGAAGTATGACGTTGTAATCGTTGGCGGCGGGATCGCCGGGCTGTCCCTGGCATCGGCCCTGGCAGGACAATGCTCTGTGGCTTTAGTGGAGGCGGAGCAATCCTTGGCCTTCCATACCTCCTCGAGGTCGGCGCGCCAACTGATTCCCAGTTACGGCCCTCCGGTGGTGCAGGAACTGACCGTCCGGACGCTCGAACTCATGAAGGCGCGCGACGAAAACCTGCCGGAGCCAGTCCTGACCCCTCGGGGTTTCATGCTGGTAGGGGACGAAGCAACGGTCAGGGCCGAGGCAAGCGGCAACATGCACAGCATCACCCATGGCGAAGCCCTGGACCTGTGCCCCGCCCTGAAGCCGGACTCGTTCACGGCAGCCGGCCTCGACAGTGGCTCGTACGGTTGCAACGCCCCGTTGCTGCTGGAAGACCACCGCAAGCGTGCCGAGGCGGCCGGCGCGGATATCATCACCGGAGCCAGGGTCCATTCGGCCCAGCGCATCGGAAGCGGCTGGGAACTGGGCGCAGGCACCGAAGGGTTCCAGTCCGCCGTCGTGGTTAATGCCGCAGGTGCGTGGGCTGACGAGTTGGCTGTCCTCAGCGGAGTCGAGAAACTCGGCCTGCAGCCGTTCCGCCGCACGGCAGCGATCGTGAACGTGGAAAACCCGCTGGCGCCCCAAACCCCCATGGTGTGCGCGGCCGACGATTCCTTCTATTTCCGGCCCGAAGGCAACCAGGTGCTGGTTTCGCCGTCGGAACACGTGCCCAGCGGCGCCGAAGACGCCAAGCCCTACCCGGGCGACGTGGACAAGCTCATCGGCAACCTCAATGCCGTTACCACCCTCGGCATCCAATCAGTGGACCGTGCCTGGACGGGCCTCCGGACAGAAGCCGCGGACGGCATTCCGGTGGTTGGTTTCGACGCCGAGGCCCCCGGGTTCTTCTGGCTCGCCGGGCAGGGTGGGTACGGTTTCCAAACGTCATCGGCCATTGCCGAGCTCGCTGCGGACCTCATTCTCGGAAATGTCCAGCCCGAGAGTCCGGAATACCGGACAGCGGAGCAACTGGCGGCGGTCCGCTGGTCCATCCGGCGCTGAACAATAGGGACATGACCGGAACCACACCAGCCAGCACACTCATCACCAACATCGGCGAACTGATGACCCAGGACCTGGAGCACCGGGTCCTGAAGGATGCCGCGATCGTGTTGGAAGGGGAACGTATCTCCTGGATCGGTTCCAGTGCCGAAGCGCCGGCAGCGGATCAGCAGATCGATGCCGATGGCCGCGCCGTCCTGCCGGGCTGGGTTGATTCACACTCCCATCTGGTGTTTGCCGGCGACCGCACCGCCGAGTTCGAGGCCCGCATGGCCGGCCAGAGCTACAGCGCGGGCGGAATCGGCGTAACTACCAACGCCACACGCAGCGTAGGCGATGAAGAACTCAGCGCGCTGGTCAGCGCCCGTGTGCAGGAAGCCGTCTCGCAGGGCACCACCTACCTGGAGAGCAAGACCGGCTACGGCCTGGACGTACGGAACGAGGCCCGGAGCGCCCGGATTGCCGCCGAACTCGTGGACGAGGTTACGTACCTTGGCGCCCACCTGGTGCCGGCGGGATCGGACCCGGAGGAGTACACGGACCTGGTCTGCGGCGAGATGCTCGATGCCGTCCTGCCCTACGTCCGCTGGGCTGATGTGTTCTGCGAAACCGGTGCCTTCACCGAGGCGCAGTCCCGCCGGGTCCTCCAGGCTGCCCGCGACGCCGGTCTTGGCCTGCGCGTGCACGGCAACCAACTGGGCGAGGGGCCGGGAGTGGCCTTGGCCGTTGAGTTCGCAGCGGCCAGCGTTGACCACGTGAACTATCTTTCGAAAGCCGATGTCCAGGCGCTCGCGGGCACGTGGACCGGCTGGGATGCCACCAGCGGTACAGGCTCGAAGGGCACCGTCGCCACGTGCCTGCCCGCCTGCGATCTCTCCACGCGACAGCCGCTGGCCCCGGGCAGGGAATTGATCGACGCCGGCGTGCAGGTCGCGTTGGCGGCCAACTGCAACCCCGGTACCTCGTACACGAGTTCCATGGCGTTCTGCGTCACGACGGCGGTCCTCCAGATGCGCTTGAGCGTCCACGAAGCCGTCCGGGCGGCGACGTACGGCGGCGCCCTGGCGTTGGGCCGGGAGTCTGGGAACGACGTCGACGGCGAACGGGCGGTGGGCTCGCTCGCCGTCGGTCATCGCGCCGACCTGCACATGCTCAAGGCGCCGTCCGCGACGCACCTTGCCTACCGGCCGGGTATCCCGCTGACCCATGCGGTGTGGCGGGCCGGCCGGCAGGCTGTCTAATGTTTAGGAGCAGGTGAACTTCGCATCGGCCCAGTCGGCGTGGTCGTTGCCGTTTCCGTCACCGGAATCGTTGGCGACGAGTTCCACGTACTGCGCCCCGGTGATGTCCACCGTTAATGGCAGGGGAGCGCTGGTGGCCCCGAGGACCGGGGTGGTCACTTTGGCTGTTCCGTCGGCAACCACGGAGAATTTCACGCTGCCCCTGGTCGCTTGGGCGTCGTCGATCCCCACGGTGGCCGTGAAGGCGCTGCAACGGCCACCGAGGAAGTAGCGGACGGTGCCGTTGGCATGCGCGCCAAGTCCCTTGGCATGGACGGTGCCGTTCAGGGTCAAGGGTGTGCCGTCACCCGCTCCGGTGCCGCCGTTGGACATGTCCTTTTCCACCGGTCCCCAACCGTTGGTGGTGCTCACCCAGGGGTGGTCGCTGGCGAAGACACTGGACTGCGGCGGCTTGGGCAGGGTACGAACGGACGCAGTGGTGCTGATGGTCCGCGTACCAAGCGGTTCCGAAGTGGTGGAGTAGGTGGCTGTTGCCCTGATCGGATAGTCGCCGTCCGCCGAGGCGGGTGCGGTGATCTTCCACGTGGTAGCGAGGCTGCCACCGGAAGGTACGCTTGCCGCGCTTGCAGGGGTGGCCGGTGTGGCCGTCCAGCCTTCGGGCAGTGCCACCGAAACCGACAGATCCTTGATGGCCGCGGGCTCATCCGAGACGAAGGTGGTGGCGAAATCCTGGGCCTTCCCCTGCTGGATCACATCACCCTGAAGTGAGGCGGTGAGCTGGGCACAGGCCGGGACAGCATCCGAGGTCCCGAGGTCCTCCACCAAGAGGTTGTCCAGGGTGAAGTCGGACCCGTTGGCACTGCCGGTGCGCTGGAGTCCCACGAAGTAGTCCCCGCAGAAGCCGGTATCGAAGACCTGCTCAAAGCGGGCGGTGCTGGTCTTGGCCTCGATTGGCTGGCTGCCGGTCACCGCAGGTCCGGCCGCTGAATCGTATCCCGACACCCAGGCGTATTGCCCGGCTTTGGAGTTCTGGTAGTCGAACGAGACCTTGTACTTGTGGCCGGCCTTGAACGGCACGGTGGCTTCGGTGGTGCGGTACACCATGCCCGGGCCGCCGTTCGGGGCCCGGTTTTCGTCGTGGGCAATCAAGGACCATTGGCCGTCCAGTACTTCGTCGATCACGTTGGTGTGCCAGCCCTTCTGCGTGAAGGGTTCGTGGCGTTCAGTGATGTGTGTGCGGGGATCGGTGGATCCTCCCGCGTTGCCCTTCACGAACGGACCCCAACCCTGGTCCACGTTTTCGAAGTCTTCGCTGAGCACGCCGGTGGTTGCCACCCGCGCGGTCTTCACCGCCCGGAAGTCATCCACCCGTACCGTTGCGTCGCCGTCGTCCGCTGTGACGGCGACTGTCGCCTTGGTGTTGTTTCGCGGCACGTCCATCAGGACGCGGACGCGCTGGAAGGAAGTACCGTGCTTTTCGTCTCCTGCCACGAAGTTTTCGGCAGTGGAGGAATCGATGGTGGTCTTCTCGGTCTTCCCGTCAACCGTGACGGAGAGGGTGGTGGGCCGGGTTTTGCCCGGCTGGATTTCCACCCACGCACTGACGGACTGGGTTCCGGCGTCGAGCTTTACCTCCTGGCTGATCGACGACGGCGACGCCCCCAATTGCGCGAAGCGGCGGCCCTTGTCGTCGCGGACCTGGGTGACGGAGCCCGTGGGGTTCCAGGCGGAGAGGTCCGCACCGTTGAAGCCGGGGTCATTGAACGCGGTTCCCTCGCCGAAGTCTGCCTTCCTGGGCAGGGCGTTGCCTTTGGCGGTGAGGACGTAGGGCTGTTTGGCGTCGGCCGTGACGGTGACCTGGCCGTTGGCTACGGGAACGTCGGCCACCTTTACACGGCCGTTGTCCGTCAGTTTGAACAGTTCCAGGGACTTGGCCTTGGCGAAATCCTTGGTCAGCGTCCACGTGGTGGAACCGCCGGTGGGGTTGTAGTGATACATCTTGTCCACGACGTTGTTCTCCTTGGATGACCAGGGGAGCAGGTAGGTGCCCCCGGTCAGCACGGTGGAGCCGCCGGCCGTGATGTTGCGGGTTTCAGCGGTGTTGCCCGTGACGGAAACGTTGTCCGCGAGGTCGATCCGGTCAGCCGTCCACTTGGTGATGGGGTGGTGCTGCAGGAACTTGGCGGGCAGGTTGGCGGTCCAGATGTTCTCGCTGAAAGCGTTGAAGTCGTTCTGGCCCGTCCAGCCTTCGAACTCAACGATGTGGCTCACGCCAAGTTTGGGATCGGGGTTCCACACATCCGACTGGCTGTTATTGATGAACCGGAGGATCTGGGAGTTGATGCCCTTGTTCGTGGAGCCGCCGTATTTCTCGTCGTTGGCCCAGTGGGACCAGGTGTTGTTCCGGGACAGGTGGTCCGCCCACTCGGACCCTACCCGGAAGCCGTTCTTGACGAGTTCCTGTTGCAGGCGCTCGGCGAGCCAGCCGTACTCGTAGTAGACGTCCACGTAGACGAAGTCCAGATTCTTGTCCGTGGCCTCGCGCAGTTCCTTGATGCGCTGGGCCAGCTTGCCGGATGTGATGTCATGCCGTTGGTCCATGTAGTACGACTGGTCCAGCCAGTTCCAGCCAAGCGCCTTGTCAGCCCGGAGAAGATCCTCGCTGAAGGATTTCGCTTCCGGGTAGATCTCGGTGGCATTGATGTGGACCCCGAAGCTGGCGTTCCAGTCCTTGCCCTCCTTGACCAGCTTGTTCAGGTCCTCCAGCCCTCCGGCGCGGGTGTTGAAGTTGTTGCCGTAATCGGTGTTCGCGGAGTCGTGCCCTTCGCTGGTGTAGCCCTTGAGCATGGCCACCTGGCCCAGGCCGTCAGTGGCCAGGGAGATCCGTTTGACGTCGTCAAGGGTGCGAAGGAAGGGGTGGGTGGCCTGTGAGGCGAAGTTGAAGGGGATGTGCGTGACCACGTTGTCCGGGGTCTGTTCGCCCTTGGTGGCGCTGACCTGGATGGAGCGCATGGCGATGGCCGCGTCCTGCCAGTCCACTGCGCCGTCGGCGTTGGCGTCGGTGGTGATGGCCACCCTGGTCCACGGCAGTTCCTCTGTGGTGTTTGAGCCATCGGCACGGTAGAGCCATTGGCCGCTGGCGATGCCCATGGAAACCCCTCCGGTGCCGTCTGAAACCGCTTGGCGCCAGAACCGTCCGCGGTCCTTGGAACCTGGCCCGGAAGACGTGTCGTAGAGAGCGTTGGACTCCA
This sequence comes from Paenarthrobacter sp. NPDC089988, assembly GCF_044748465.1. Lineage (NCBI taxonomy): Bacteria > Bacillati > Actinomycetota > Actinomycetes > Micrococcales > Micrococcaceae > Paenarthrobacter > Paenarthrobacter sp. NPDC089988. The sequence continues at coordinate 181,571 of NZ_JBIVGD010000010.1, read as the reverse complement.
GTGCTGCGCCCAGTGAGGAGGTGTTGGCCAAAGCGTAGGCCGAGCTCTTGGCAGTGGCGTCCAGGGGAGTGGCGGCGCTGATGGGCGTGAACTCGTCTCCGGTGACGCTCCGGTCCACGGACAGGTTGGCCGTGGATACCTGTGCTCCGGGTTGCGTGGAATCCACCGATACGAGGTTGAGGCGCGGGAGTTGGAGTGTCCTCACCTGGTGCTCCGGGGAGTCCGCGATCCCGGTGACGTTGAAGGACACCACGTTCTTTTCCACTGAAAGGCGTGCCGTGATGGTGGCATTCCCGAATTCGGGAACCGTCAGGACGTAGTCCATGGTGTCCTTGCCGGAGGCGGTGGAGGTGCCTGTGGCCTCGTATTCGATGCCGTTGAGGGTGAGGGTGTGCAGCCGGGCCCGGGAACCGTCCAGCGAGGCCTTGCTGGCTGCATCGGTATAGCTGAGGACTTGGGGAAAGGTGGTGGACACCGCCACTCTGAGCTGGCCGGACCGCAGGGTGGCGGTACCGGGGCCTGAAGCCTCAGCCGACGGACCCGCATTGGCGGGTGGGAGGGCGAGGAAACCGAGTGAGGATGAGGCGACGACGCACGCCAAACTCAACGTGGCGATGCGTCTGGGGGATGACAAGCCGGGCATAGTGCTCCTTCTTGATTATTCCGAGCGAGTAACAATCATGTTCTTGCGGACTCGACAAGCCTGCTGCATAGGACAGAAGTTGACAAGAGTTAACGGAATATTCGTCATTCCGCACAAGTTCTCACATGATTGCTCGCGTGATCGAAGCAGTACCGAGGATGGACGGAACTCGGCAGATGTGGGCGCCGATGATCCTTGTGAGATTGAAAATGATCGTTTAGTGTTTCTATAGATCAAAAAACGTCATTGCCTGAGCGGGAGTGGAACACACGATGAGCAACAACGCCCTGGGTGCCTTCATGGAAGAGGAACTCGAATCACAGCCCGCCGTCTGGCAGCGCGCCATTGAGCAGGCAAGCACGGAAAACCTGCTCCCCGCGGATGGTCAGCGGATCGCCGTCATTGGTTGCGGCACCTCCTGGTTTATGGCCCAAAGCTATGCGGCGGCCCGCGAATCCGCAGGCAAGGGCGTCACGGATGCCTTCGCTGCCTCCGAAGCTTTCCTGAACAGCAACAGTGCGGGGCGTCAGTACGACGCGGTCGTGGCGATCACCCGCTCGGGCACCACCACGGAAGTGCTGGAGATCCTCGCTGCCCTCAAGGGCACTGTTCCTACCATCGCGATCATTGGAGACACGACCTCGCCGATCGTGGACCTGGCCGATGCCGTGATTGGATTGCCCTACGCCGATGAGCGCTCCGTGGTCCAGACCCGTTTCGCAACCACTGCGCTGGTGTACCTGCTGAGCAGCCTGGGCATCGACCTCACCACCGCCATCGCCGATGCCCGCAGCGCCGTCACCGCGCCGGTGGAACAGGAACTCCTGGACGCCGAGCAGTTCACGTTCCTCGGGACCGGCTGGACCGTTGGCCTGGCCCACGAAGCCGGGCTCAAGATGCGCGAAGCAGTTCAAGGCTGGACCGAGTCCTACCCGGCCATGGAATACCGCCACGGTCCTATCTCCATCGCGGCCCCCGGCCGCGTCACGTGGCTCTTCGGCAACCAGCCCGAAGGCCTGGAGCAGGACATGGCCGTGACCGGAGCCCTCTACATCCACACGGACAAGCACCCGCTCGCCGAACTCGCCCGGGTCCACAAGGTCACTTTGGAGCGCGCACGCGTGCGCGGGCTGAATCCCGATTTGCCGCGTAACCTGACGCGCTCAGTCATCCTCGACGCGTCCGCCTAGGCCACTGCCATGGTTCTCGGAACCGCATCCACAGCTGTCCTGGCCTTCGATGTTGGCGGGACCGATGTCAAAGCCGGTCTGGTTGACGCCGAGGGAAACGTGCTGGGCATGCGCCGCGTCCCCACACCCTTGGATCCGACGCGGCCGGCGGAAGCAGTCCTGGACCGGCTCGCGGGCCTCGCGGACGAACTCTCGGCCGAGTTCCCGGACGTGCCGGCGAAAGCGGCGGGGATCATCGTGCCCGGCATCGTTGACTCCATCGAAGGCGTCGGCGTGTACTCGGCCAACCTCGGCTGGAAGGACTTCCCCTTTACCGCCGAGGCGGAAAAGCGGCTGGGCCTGCCTGTCGCCTTCGACCATGACGTCCGCTCCGCCGCGGCCGTCGAACACCGTTTCGGCGCGTCCCGGCAGTTCAGCGAAGTTGTGGTCATGGTGGTCGGCACCGGGATCGCCGCCGCCGTGTTTTCCGGGGGCAAGGCCGTCACGGCCGGAGGATTTGCCGGGGAGTTGGGCCATGCCCAGGTTCCCGACCCGGACCAAGGACCAAGCCGCTCCACCATCCTGGAAGCGGTTGGCTCGGCCGGAGCCATCACCAGGCGGTACAACGCGCAGTCCCCACACCCGGTAGACGGCGCCAAGGAAGTGCTGGTCCGGGCCCAAGCGGGAGAACCCCGCGCGGCCCGGATCTGGCACGACGCCGTGGACGCCCTGGCCTTCACTATTTGCCAGTGCGTCAACATCATCGGCACCGAAGCCGTGGTGATTGGTGGCGGTCTCGCCGAAGCGGGCGACCACCTTCTGGGGCCGCTGCGTGAGCGTGTGGACCAGATCCTCGACTTCCAACGCCGGCCCCGCCTGCTCAAGGCACAGCTTGGCCAGGACGCAGGTCTCCTCGGCGCCGCCCTCAACGCCCGGGCCCTCCTGGAACACATCCTTGTGGGAGATACGCCGTGAACCGCATCGTCACCGTGACCCCCAATCCGGCGATCGACATGACCTACAGGGTGGACGGAATCACCGAAGGCGCAAGCCACCGGGTGCCCACGCCCCTGAGCCGGGCCGGCGGCAAAGGGCTCAACGTAGCGCGGGTGGCCCACCAGGCAGGCCACCCCGTGCTTGCCGTCGCCCCCACGGGCGGCGCCGCCGGGCAAACGCTCGCGGCGGAGCTGTGGACCAGCGGCGTACCGCACACCCTGGTCACAGTAGCCGCCGAAACCCGGCGAAGCATTGCGCTCGTGGACTCCGTCTCGGGCGAAACCTCCATCTTCAACGAGGAAGGCCAGCCCCTCCTGCCTGACGATTGGCGCTCGCTGACTGCCGCCGTCGTGAAGGCCGTCCAAGCCGGTGACGGCCATGGCGGGGCCAGCGTGCTTGTCGGTTCCGGCAGCCTGCCGCCGGGCGCGCCGGCGGATTTTTATCCCTCGCTGGTGCAGTTGGCGCACGACGCCGGGATCCCGGCCATCATCGATACGTCAGGTCCCGGGATCATCGCCGCAGCCCGCGCAGGCGCGGACGTGCTGAAACCGAACCACCACGAACTCGCCGAGGCCACAGGGGAGCCAAGCGTCGAAGCTGCGGCGCTCTCGCTCATCGCCTTGGGCGCGCGCACTGTGCTGGTGAGCGCCGGGGCCGAGGGCATGCTCGCTTTCGACCACGCCGCCCCCGGCGGCTACTGGAGTGCCCGGCTGCCGGCCCCGCTGGGCGGGAACCCTACAGGGGCGGGCGACGCCGGTGTGGCGGCTGCCGCCGTCGCCCTCGCCGAAGGCATGACGGAACCACGGGAAATCCTCCGGCGCGCCACCGCCTGGTCGGCTGCTGCTGTCCTCATGCCGGCCGCAGGCGAAATCTCTCCGCGCTACAAGGAATTGGAAGAACAACTGATCGTGACATGGAAGGAGACCCGGTGACCCTGGTCAACACGCGGGAACTCATGGAGAAGGCCGCGGCCAACGGCACTGGCCAGGGCGCGTTCAACGTGATCCACGTGGAAACAGCCGAAGGCCTCGTAGCCGGTGCCGAAGCCGCCGGTGTGCCCCTGATCCTGCAGATCTCCGAAAACTGTGCCAAGTACCACGGGGGTCTCGAACCGATCGGCCTGGCCACCCTGGCGATTGCCCGGGACGCCAACGTTCCGGTCGCAGTCCACCTGGACCACGCCGAGTCCGAAGACCTCGCACTCGCAGCCGTGGACCTCGGTTTCGGCTCAGTCATGTACGACGGCGCCCACTTGCCTTACGACTGGAACGTGGAAGTTACGCGGCGGGTAGCCCGCTACGCCCACGACCGCGGCGTCTATATGGAAGCCGAACTTGGCAAGGTTGGCGGCAAAGACGGGGCACACGCGCCGGGCGTCCGGACGGACCCGGGGGAGGCTGCTGCCTTCGTGGAAGCAACCGGGGTGGACGCGCTCGCCGTTGCCGTTGGGTCGTCCCACGCCATGACCGAACGCAATGCCGAACTGGACCTTCACCTCATCACCCGGCTGAAATCCGCGGTGGAAAAACCACTGGTGCTCCACGGTTCCTCCGGCGTCACAGACGGGATGCTCGTAGCTGCGATCGGGGCGGGTATGACTAAAATCAACGTATCCACACATTTGAACGGGTTCTTCACCCGCGCAGTCCGTGAGTACCTCGATGCCTACCCTGCAGTGGTGGATTCCCGGAAGTACCTCAAGGCCGGCCGGGACGCCCTCGTGCTGGAATCTGCACGTATGCTGACGCTGTTCGCCAAAGCGAAATAGCTGGACCGACGCGAAAGGCTCGTCATGACCCGCACCGATCGGCTGACCGCCATCCTGGACCTCCTGGCCGAATCCGGCCATGTGGAAGTCGAGGACATCGTGACGCGGCTTGGCGTGTCTCCCGCAACGGCCAGGCGCGACCTTGACAGCCTCGCCAAGCAACGCCTGCTCAGCCGGACCCGCGGTGGCGCCACCACGGGATCGGTGGCCTACGATCTCCCCGGCCGTTACAACCGTGACGACCATGCAGAGGCCAAACAGGAAATCGCGTTGGCTGCCTCCGCCCTGATCCGGCCCGGATCGGTAATCGGCCTCAGCGGCGGGACCACCAACACGGCACTTGCCCAGTTGTTATCCACCCGTGAGGACCTGAACGCACCCTCCAACCGGCCCACGCTCACGGTGGTCACGAATGCCATCAACATCGCCTCGCAGCTTGCCGTGCGTCCGAACATCAAGATCATGGTCACCGGTGGCATCCTGAATCCCCGTTCCTACGAACTGGTGGGCCCGTACACGGACGTCATCATGCAGAAAGTGGCGCTGGACATTGCGTTCATCGGCGTCAACGGTGTGGACCCCGACCTGGGCCCCACCATCACCGATGAGGGCGAGGCCATGGTGAACACCGTCATGGCACGGCGGGCCACCGAGTCCTACGTGGTCGCCGATTCCTCCAAGGTGGGACGCCGCTCGTTTGCTGCGATGGCCGGCTACGAATTCCGGCACCTCATTACCGATTCCGGGATTTCGCCGGAGCACAGGGCTGCCTTTGAATCCAAGGGCACGGAAGTGATCGTGGCTCCGGCGGGGGTCACGGCGTAAGCGTCAGAACCGCACCGGGGGCGCTCATCCCACCAAGCATAGGGCTGCCCTTCCCGGCAAAGTGGCAGGAACTACGGGCAAGATAGGAACATGCTCCTAGCCTCCCGTCGTCGCCTGCGCACAGAAGTCATCATTGTGCTGGGCCTCTCCCTGGGCCAGTCGGCCGTCTATTCGGTAGTGCAACTCCTGGATAAACTGACCCGCGCCCCCTTGTCGGAAGCTACGTCCACCCTCAACAGGTCCCAAAGCACGCGCGAATACTTCGACCTCACGTACCAGCTGCTGGACATCCTGTTCGCCCTGGTGCCAGTGGTCCTTGTGTTCTATTTCCTGTCCCTGCACGTCACCGGGGGATCGGCGGCCGGATCGGCGTTCGCCCGCCTTGGCTTCAATTTCGCCAGGCCCGGCAAGGACGCGCTCCAGGGCCTGGGCCTCGCGGCGGCGATCGGCATTCCGTCCCTGGGCCTGTACGCAGTGGGGCGGGCGCTGGGCATCACCACGGCAATCGTGCCCAGTGGATTGGACGCCTACTGGTGGACCGTTCCGGTGCTCATCCTTTCGGCCATACGCCACGCGATCGTCGAGGAAGTGATCGTGGTGGGCTACTTGCTGGACCGGTTCGGCAAGTTCGGCTGGAGCACGCCGGTGGCGATCATCGCCAGTGCACTCCTGCGCGGAAGCTACCACCTGTACCAGGGCTTCGGGCCCTTCTTCGGCAATGTGGTGATGGGCTTGGTGTTTGCCTGGCTCTACACAAAGACCAAACGGGTGATGCCACTGGTGATAGCGCACGCGCTCCTGGACATCGTGGCGTTTGTTGGCTTCAGCCTGTTCGGTAAGGCCGTTGGCCTGGGCTAGTAGCCCCAACTGGGTCGCAGTTGGGGTCGTTCCCAGCGCTGGGAACGACCCCAAGTGCGACCCAGTTGGGCCAAGGGGTAGCCAGGTTTTAAAAGTGTTCGGCCGCCATCCGCGGGTGACGTCATTGGCACCCGCTGATGGCGGCCGAAGTTTATTCCAGGGGCGTCAGATGGTGACGGCGCCCGAGGCGGTTTCGAAGGTCACGGACATGATCCCCGGTGTGCCGTGCGGAGCCATCCACTGGACAGCGACGTCCTCAAGCGGCTTCTCCACGGGCTCGCCCAGCCATTCGGTGACACGTTGTGCCGAGCCCGCAATGGTCAGGCTGGACATCTTGACGTCACTTTCATAGACCTTGGAGGGGTGCAGACCGGGATCGCCTTCCCACTTGAGCAGGTACGGCACCTGGGGATCGGCGATCAAGCCGAGAATGCCGATCTGCTGCCACACGAGTTCGCGGCCGTCGGGGAACTTGCGGTTGCCAGGGACTGCGGAACGGCCAAGGCGTTCTTCGAACGGAGCGAGGTCGTCAACGGCGACGCACCAGCCCATCCAACCGCCGCCGGCTGCCGAGCGTGCCCGGACTGCCTGGCCGAAGGGTGCCTTATCCGAAGCGGGGTGGTCCAGGACCTCCACCACTTCAAGGTATTTGTTGTCCGCGAGGGGAATGATCATGTTCCGGGTACCGAAGCGCGGGTGCACTCCGCCCCGGACTGCGTCCACTCCCAATGCTGCGGAAATTCGTTCTGTCGTGGCCAGAAGGCCATCTCGTTCACAAGCGTAAGAGACGTGATCCATGCGCATGGCTTCATCTTGGCACTTTGTGATTCGGGTCTCAGCTAAGTCAAGCCTAACCAAGGTGGGATGTTATGGAAGGGCAATGGCGGGGGTCGTGGCGGGACGCCGGAATGACGCCCGAGGACCGAAAAATACTGTCTTCGTCACAAAGCTGTGCAATGCCGCGGAGCCTTCCTAGACTGGCCGCAGTTCCAAGCACCCACTGTCCACCGCAAACCCGTGCGCCACGAAGAGGAGAACGCAATGTCCCAAGGATGGTCTTTCGAAACCCGCCAGATCCACGCAGGCCAGGAACCCGATTCCGCCACCGGAGCCAGGTCGCTTCCGATCTACCAGACCACGTCCTTTGTGTTCCCCAGCGCCGAGAGCGCCGCCAACCGTTTCGCCCTGGCTGAGCTTGCCCCGATCTACACCCGCATTGGCAACCCCACCCAGGATGCCGTGGAGCAGCGGATCGCCAGCCTCGAGGGTGGCCTGGGCGCCCTGCTCCTCAGCTCCGGGCAGGCCGCGGAAACCTTCGCCATCCTCAACATCGCCGAGGCCGGCGACCATGTGGTGGCCAGCCCCAGTCTTTACGGCGGGACCTACAACCTGCTGGCCCACACCCTGAAGAAGTTCGGGATCTCCGTGACTTTCGTCGAGGACCCGGACAGCCTCGAGCAGTGGCGCAACGCCGTCCAGCCGAACACCAAGCTGTTCTTCGGCGAGGTGGTTTCCAACCCGCGCCAGGACGTCCTGGACATCGAGGGCATCGCGAAGGTGGCCCATGAAGCCGGCGTTCCGCTGATCGTGGACAACACGCTCTCGACGCCGTACCTTATCCGTCCCATCGAATGGGGCGCGGACATCGTGGTCCATTCGGCCACCAAGTACCTGGGCGGGCACGGCGCGGCGATTGCCGGCGTCATTGTGGACTCCGGAAACTTCGATTTCGGCAAGGATCCGGAACGCTTCCCCAATTTCAACACCCCGGACCCCAGCTACAACGGCCTGGTCTACGCCCGCGACCTTGGCAAGGACGGCGCTCTCGGCGCCAACCTTTCCTACATCCTGAAGGCCCGCGTCCAGTTGCTGCGCGACCTCGGCTCGGCGGTTTCGCCCTTCAATGCCTTCCTCATTGCCCAAGGCCTGGAAACCCTGAGCCTGCGCGTGGAGCGTCACGTCGCGAACGCCACCAAAGTGGCCGAATGGCTGGAAGCCCATGACGACGTCGAATCCGTCGCCTTTGCGGGGCTGCCGTCCAGCCCCTGGTTTGAGCGTGGCCGCAAGTATGGCCCCCGTGGTACCGGTGCGGTTGTCGCGTTCACCATCAGGGGCGGCGTGGAAGCGGGCAAGCGGTTCGTGGACGCCCTGGAACTGCACTCGCATGTGGCCAACATCGGCGATATCCGGTCCCTGGTGATTCACCCCGCGTCCACCACCCACAGCCAGCTGACCGTGGAGCAGCAGGCTGTAGCCGGCGTTACTCCGGGACTGGTCCGGCTCGCGGTGGGCATCGAGCACGTTGATGACATCATCGCCGACCTCGAATCCGGTTTCCGCGCAGCCAAGGGCGCCTGACGCCGGAACTGCTGTGACATGCGGTGGCGCTGCCCGGCTGTCGATTATTCGCCGGGCGGCGCCCCCGAGTGCTCTTTAATGAACGAAGATGCCCCAAACCGTCACACAGCTGTCACATTCTTCGCCAGAACGGCTGTGTTCTTCCTAGACTCTTACGTATTAGGTCATGAGTGCCAGTGACAGCCCCGGCTTGCTGGCCGGCAACCCTCCTCCGCGGTGGGGTGCCCCGGGTGAGGACCTGGCCTGCCGCACGAAAGGCGGTGGGCAAGCGCGAGGTTAGGTGTCAAAGGAATGACCATTACTGCTACAGCCCTTCCCACATCCGAGGAAGCAGACGGAACCGTCAAGTTTGCCCACGTGGGCCCGCTGGAACTCGAAGCCGGCGGTTTCCTTCCCGATGTTGTGCTGGCCTACGAAACATGGGGCCAACTGAACGCCGATGCCTCGAACGCCGTGCTGGTGGAGCATGCCCTGACCGGTAGCACCCACGTTGCCCGTGGTGCCACGGACGAGGATGGCTGGTGGGAACAACTGGTTGGGCCCGGCGCCACGATCGATACCAACCGGTTCTTCGTCATCTCCATCAACATCGTGGGTGGTTGCTACGGCAGCACGGGGCCCTCCTCGGCCGCGCCCGATGGACGGCCGTGGGGTTCCCGCTTCCCGCTGGTCACCCTGCGTGACACTACCGAGGCCGAGTCCCGCCTCGCGGACGCCTTGGGAATCCGTGCCTGGCACTCCGTCCTGGGCGGTTCCATGGGAGGTGCCCGTGCGCTCGAATGGGCCGTCACGTTCCCGGACAGGGTCAAGCGTTGTGCGGTGGTGTCCGTGGGTGCCTACAGCACCGCGGAACAGATCGCCTTCGCCCAGTCGCAGACGCTCGCCATCCGCCAGGACCCCAACTTCAACGACGGCGACTACTACCAGGGTGCCGCGCCCGAGGCCGGCCTCGCCCTGGCCCGGAGGATCGCCCACATCACCTACCGTTCGGCCCTGGAACTGGATGTCCGTTTCGGCCGCGAAGCGCAGCACCAGGAAACTCCGCTCGCCGCCGCCATCCTGGGGAAGCGTGGTCGCTACCAGGTGGAAAGCTACCTCGACCACCAGGGGACCAAGCTGGTGCGCCGCTTCGACGCCAACAGCTACATCGCCATCACCGAGGCCCTCATGAGCCACGATGTCACCCGGGGGCGCGGCTCTTTGGAGGAAGCGCTGGAGCGCACCACGGCCGAGTTCTTCATCGCAGCGGTGGACACGGACCGGCTGTACTTCCCGGCGCAGTCCCGCGAACTTGCGGCGGCGCTGCCGGGTGACGTTCCGGTGCATGTTATCGAGGCACCGATCGGCCACGACGGCTTCCTCACGGAGATCGGGCAGCTCTCGGCGCAGTTGCGGGAGTCCTTCTTCGCCTAGGCCGGGCACTGGGCCGGCTGTCCAACGGGCATTGCCGTCAGGCCAGCCGGGCTTCCATGCCCAGGAACCTGCCGTACCGGTCCACTTCCGCCTCGAGGGCCCGCTGGACGGCGGGCGTGGCGGGCTGGTTCATCCGCACGTCGAGTTCGCAGGTGTTGCCGGCGAATCCGTGCCGCCACCAGCCGGCCAGCCTGCCATCCAGCAGGACTACGTGCATGGGGCCGCCGTTTTCCGGGAAGTAGGGTGCCACGCCGCCGAGGTAGTGCCGGGACTGGGAGTAGCCCATGACGTACTCGTCGTAGCACTGGATGAGGTCCACCCGGGGGAGTGCCGCGTCCGGACCTGAGCCAGCCTCCGGACCTGCGCCAGCCGCCCGGGACGGTTCCATGCCGGTAACATCCTCCGCTGCCAGGTAGAAGTCCAGCCCGTCGATCCCGAGTGCGGCCAGGGACCCCGGGGACACGTCGTATGCTACGTCCAGGCCGCGCTTCACGTCCTTCATTGTCAGGCCGGACCACGCCGAGCAATCCTTGACAGTGGCCGGGCCACGGCTGGTGAAGTACCGCAAGGCCAACTGGCCCAGCGCCTGGTCCCGTCCATCGGCGTCCAAAGCGTCAGGTCCAGGCTTAGGTACCCGTTCCCCGAACAGCGCGTACGTCTGCTTGAGGGTACCCCCGGAGGAACGGACGGGCGTTCCGCTGACCAGGATCCGGCTGATCTCTGCGTGCATGAGGTGGTACACGAAGCCAAGTCCCTTGCCCGGGAAGCCCGCTTCCTCCAGGACCGCGGAGAGTTCCTCGCGTGTCTTGTGCGCCCCGCCGGACACCGCCCCGGCCAGGATGATTCCGCTGCGGGCGGCTGAGGCTTCGTCCACTCCGGTCTGCCGGTACATTCCCTTGTTTCCCTGGTGCAACCGGTCTGCGGACAACGCCATCAGCCAGCCGAGATCGTCCCGGTGCACAAAATGCCAGGTGGGTCTGAGGATGTGGGTCCGCAGGATGGTGCCGTCCGCCACGAGTTCCTCCACGTCCGCAGCGGAAGCTTCGGGTGTCCGTTGCGCCAGCGACCACCTCGCGTAGGGAAACTCCTGGGCCTGGACGGCGAGGAGGTTCTTGAGCGCATCGGGGGCACCCTCCGCGAAAGGGGCCCGGAGTTGCTGACGGCGCAGCCGGAGCCGCACAACGTCATCGGGCTGCAGTGCACCCACGCTAGCCGCGCGGCAATCCGGTGACGTTGGGCCCGAAGACGGGTCCCGGCGTCGGACGTTTTGGCGTGATGCCATCGCCCGAGGACTGGTGCCGCAGGCGGCGGATCACCCACGGCACAAAGTACTCGCGCGCCCACACAAGGTCCGAGGATCGAGCTTCCCGCCAGGTCCTCGGCGGGAGGGGTTTGGGGACCAGCGGCTCCAGGGTGTGACGGACATTCAACGCCTCCAGCACCATCATCGCGATCGTGTGGTGTCCGAGGGGCGAGAAGTGCAGGCGGTCCTCGTCCCACATCTGCGTGTCGGCGAGCTGCCGCAAGGACCACATGTCCGCGATGATGGCGTCGTGGCGGGCAGCGACCGTCCGGAGGTTCTCGTTGTAGATGGCCACTTTGCCGCGGATCCGGCTGAGCACCGAAGAAGCAGTGTCCGGTCCGTTGAACAGCACCACGGTTGCGCCGCCCGAGCTGAGTTCCTGGACCGCTGCGTCCAGCTTCTCAGCCAGGAGATCCGGATCGCCACCAGGCCTGATGAGGTCGTTGCCGCCAGCGGATATCGAAACCAGGTCCGGTTGCAGTTCCAGGCACGGGCCAACTTGCTCGTCCACGATCTGCTGCAGCAGGCGGCCCCGGATGGCAAGGTTGGCGTACGCGAAATCGTCATGGCCGCGGCCCAGCTCTTCGGCCACCCGGTCCGCCCAGCCACGGAAGCCTCCGGGGTTCTGCGGCTCGGGGTCGCCGATGCCCTCGGTGAAGGAATCACCCAGCGCCACGTAGCGGCTCCAAGGATGCGTTTCTACCGGACTGCCGGGCGTTACCAATGAATCGCTCTCACTCACTTGTCTTATCCTGCCTTGTGAACTCGTGTCTGCGAACCTACGTCACCGTAGGTTGTTACCCATGGGTAACTGCAAGAATAGACCCATGACTGAAGCCGTTGCATTCCCCGCGCCCGTTGTCCTGTGGTCCCACGACGAAGCCGACAGGGCGGGCAAGCCGCTCCTGGTCCTGCTCCACGGCTACGGCTCCAACGAGGACGACCTCTTCAGCCTTGCCGGAGTGCTGCCGGACGGATTCGTGGTGGCCGCCCTCCGCGCCCCGATGCCCATGGGCCCCGGCTTCACCTGGTTCCCGCTGACGGCCTCCATCGACTACTCCCTCGATGCCGTGAAGCTGGCCGCAGAGTACGCGCTGGAGTGGCTGGACACCGTCAAAGCCAACCACTCCTCGGTGACACTGCTGGGCTTCTCCATGGGCATGGCCATGGCAACCACCATGCTCCGGTATCGTCCCGCGGACTTCGCCGCCGTCGTCGGGCTTTCGGGTTTCGTGGTCGACGCCGGCGCTGACGCTGCCTTCCGCGACGACGAACTGGACGGTTCCGTCCCGTTCTTCTGGGGCCGCGACCAGCAGGATCCCGTCATCACGCCGGACAAGATCGACTACACCATGGGCTGGGTACGCCAGCACGTTGACCTCACCAAGGTGCTCTACACCGGCATGTGGCACGGGATCAACCAGCAGGAGATCGGTCACGTGGGCGAGTTCCTCACCCACAAGGTCCTCAGCTAGGAAGCAGCGATCCGGACCGTCTGCCCGTTGACGGTGACGGTGTCGCCGGCGTGGAGCTGGCGGCCGCGGCGTTCTTCGATGTCGTCGTTGACCTTGACCAGGCCGTTCTTGATGAGCTCCGTGGCTTCCACGCCGTCCTCAACGAGGTTGGCGAGCTTCAGCAGTTGGCCGAGGCGGATCATGTCGTCGCGGATGGGGATTTCGTCGATTTCGGGGTTGCTCATACAGCAATGATGCCTGAAGTAGTGTGGTGTCAGTGCCGCACCCTACCCGCCGTTCCAGCCTTCCGCTTGCCCTTGGCCTTCCCCTCGCCGTCCTGACGGGACTGGTACTCCCGGTCCAGGGACGGATCAATGGAGCGTTGGCCGGCACCCTGGACGATGGCATCGCCGCCGCGGTAGTGAGCTTCACCACGGGCCTGGTGGTGATCGCCGCGATTTCCCTGGCCACCCCCAAAGGCAGGGCGGGGCTGGCACGGATTGTTCCCGCGGTCCGCGCTCGCAGCTTTCCGCCGTTCTACGTCATGGCCGGTGCCGTGGGTGCCTTCTTCGTCTTCGCCCAATCGTTCACCGTGGGACTCCTCGGTGTGGCTCTGTTCACGGTGGCTTCCGTGACCGGGCAAACGCTCAGCGGCCTGCTGGTGGACCGCCTGGGCATTGCCCCTGGCGGCAAACGGTCCCTCACAGGGCTGCGGGTCCTGGGCAGCGTGCTCACCGTCGCGGCCGTTGTGTGGGCCGTTTCGCCGCACTTTGGCGGCTCGTCCGACGTCGGATCGCTGCTTTTGCCGGTTCTCCTGCCGCTCCTGGCGGGTTTCCTGATGAGCTTCCAGCAGGCAATGAACGGAACAGCCACGGTGCACTACGGAACACCCCTGGCCACCACCCTGGTCAACTTCCTGGCCGGTTCGGTGGTGTTGTGGATCGCCTGGCTGGTCAAGGTTGCGGTTGCCGGGGCCGGCAATCCTTTGCCCGCGCAATGGTGGTACTACCTTGGCGGCCCGCTGGGTTGCGTGGCGATCGGCCTCGCGGCGCTGCTGGTCCGCAGCCTCGGCGTCCTGGTCACGGGGCTGGGCATGATTGCCGGCCAGTTGGTCGGTTCGTTGATGCTCGACGTCGTGATCCCCACGTCCGGGACGGTGGTCGCCTTGCCCACGGTGCTGGGTACGTTGCTGACGCTCGCGGCCATCATTGTGGCCACGCTCCCATGGCCCAAAGGATCCTTTGCCGGGAGGTCGGCCGCCAAAGGCCGGTAGGCTAGGACACGCAGCTTCCTGCACAGTTCAAACCACCGCGGACCGCACCCAGCGGCCCTGTAGAAATATGGAGTACCCATGGCAGCAAAATCCGTCCTCGACCAGGTCATTTCCCTCTCCAAGCGGAGGGGATTCGTGTTCCAGGCCGGTGAAATCTATGGTGGCTCCCGCTCCGCGTGGGACTATGGCCCCCTCGGCGCGGAACTGAAGGAAAACATCAAGCGCCAGTGGTGGCAGAGCATGGTCCGCGGCCGCGAAGACGTGGTTGGCCTGGACTCCTCCGTGATCCTGCCCCGCCAGGTGTGGGAAGCTTCCGGCCACGTGGAGGTCTTCTCCGATCCCTTGGTGGAGTGCCTTTCCTGCCACAAGCGCTACCGTGCGGACCACCTCGAGGAAGAGTACGAGGAGAAGAAGGGCCGCCTTGCCGAGAACGGCCTGGCGGATATTGCCTGCGCCAACTGCGGCACCCGTGGCCAGTGGACCGAGCCGCAGGAGTTCTCCGGACTGCTGAAGACCTTCCTCGGCCCGGTAGCCAGCGAAGAAGGCCTGCACTACCTGCGGCCCGAGACTGCGCAGGGCATCTTCGTGAACTTCAACAACGTCCTCACCACGTCCCGGAAGAAGCCGCCGTTCGGCATCGGCCAGATCGGCAAGTCCTTCCGCAACGAGATCACGCCCGGTAACTTCATTTTCCGCACTCGTGAATTCGAACAGATGGAGATGGAGTTCTTCGTCGAACCCGGCACGGACGAAGAATGGCACCAGTACTGGATGAAGGAGCGCATGGCCTGGTACACGGGCCTTGGCATCCGCGAAGAGAACCTCCGCTTCTTCGAACACCCGCTGGAGAAACTGAGCCACTACTCCAAGGGCACCACGGACATTGAATACCGCTTCGGCTTCCAGGGCTCGGAGTGGGGCGAGCTTGAGGGCATCGCCAACCGTACCGACTTCGATCTCTCCACCCATGCCAAGGCTTCCGGCACGGACCTGAGCTACTTCAACCAGGCCACCAACGAGCGTTACACGCCCTACGTCATTGAGCCCGCGGCCGGCCTGACGCGCTCCTTCATGGCGTTCCTCATCGACTCCTACACCGAGGATGAAGCCCCCAACGCCAAGGGCGGTGTGGATGTCCGTACGGTCCTGAAGCTGGACCCGCGCCTGGCGCCGGTCAAGGCCGCCGTGCTGCCGCTGAGCCGCAACGAGGACTTGTCCCCGAAGGCCAAGGCCCTTGGTGCGCAGCTGCGCAGGAACTGGAACATCGACTTCGACGACGCCGGCGCAATCGGCCGCCGCTACCGTCGCCAGGACGAGATCGGCACGCCGTTCTGCATCACCGTGGACTTCGACACCCTCGAGGACCAGGCCGTCACCATCCGTGAGCGCGACACCATGAGCCAGGAGCGCGTCTCCCTGGACAAGGTGGAAGCGTACTTGGCGGCCCGTCTGATCGGCGCCTAGGCGTGGCACTGGAATACCGCGAATGGAAGGAAGGCGACGACCTCGCCCTCCTGGAGATCTGGGGCGACCCGGAGACCCTCCCTGCGGAACAGTTCCGTGCTGCCTTGGCGCCTTCCGGCAACCAGCCGTGGCGCCGGTGCATCGTGGCAGAGGATGTGGTGGACGGTGTCCGCATCCCCGTGGCGGCCGGTGTGGTCCACGAGGCCTCCCTCCATCCGGAGCGGCTCTGGGCCTACATCGAGGTGGCCAAGGATCATCGCCGCAGCGGAATCGGTGCCACCCTCCTGGCCATGCTGCGCGCGGAAGCCGGGAACGCGCCGTCGGGCGTTTCCGCGCTGCGCAGCAAGGTGGAGCCGGGCACGCCGGGTGCCGCCTTCGCGGAGGCGGCAGGGCTGGGACCCATCCAGCGTTCACAACTGGTGGTGGTGGACCCCGAGCCGCTGAAGCTGCCGAGGTTCGGCGACGGCTCCGAGGAAGCTGCCGCCGAGCGCGTGGAGGATCTGGCTACCGGGTCTGTGGAACTGAGCGACGTCGTGGGCCGCTACTACTCCGCCGTGCACCACTGGGACAGCCCGGGGGAGCTCAGCATCGCCACGGTGCAGCGTCTTTTCCTGCATGACCTCACGGGGGCCCACGGTGCGATTGTCCTGCGCGCCCCCAAGGCCAGTGCTTTTGGTGAGGGCGTGCCGGCATCCAGGAAGGGCAAGATCCAGGCGTTCGCCATCAGCTATGCCCAGGGCAACACCGAGGAGCCCTCCGACGTCTTCCTGGGGCATGATCCCCAGCTGGCGCCGGATGACGCGGAAACCGCCGTGCGGGACCTGTTGGCCCTGATCGCCCACCAGCACCCGGTGCTCCTGGAAGTGGACGAGTCCATGGCCGCGTTGCGCGGTGTCCTGAAGCCCCTGCTGGAGTCCGGCAAGGCCCACGTGCGCGGCGCGGACACGCTCATTGTGAGCGACTGAACGGTTATCGCGCGGATTGCGGATCCCGCCGGCACCACGACTTCGTTGCGCCGGCGGGATCCGCTGTTTAACGCCCGGTAGGTGGCAAGCAAAAGATGCTTGACGCCGCCACAGCGCAGGAGTAGGCATGACGACGTAAACCCCGCGCCGCCGTAGCTGGAGGGAACCGGCGTGGGAACATCCCGGTCTCACATGTTTCATCGGTGGTGGACAAATGAATGCAATGGCCCTTGATGGGCTGCGGGAACAGTTGCGCGGCCAACTCATCACTCCGGAAGATCCCGACTACGATTCTGCGCGGTCCGTCTTCAACGCGATGGTGGACAAACGCCCGGCGGGCATCGTCCGGGTGGCCCAGGTGGCCGACGTCATTGCGGGCGTCAACTTCGCCAGGGACAACGCCATGCCTTTGGCCATCCGTGGCGGCGGGCACAGCGCACCCGGGTTCGGGACCTGGGATGACGCCCTGGTGCTGGACTTCGTGAACCGCACAGGCGTCCGCGTGGATCCGGAAGCCGGAACGGCGAGGGCGGAGGCCGGAACAACGTGGGCGGACTTCAACTTCGCCACGCACGCCTTTGGGCTGGCCACCACGGGCGGCATCGTGGGCTCCACCGGTGTGGCGGGCCTGACCCTGGGCGGTGGCATCGGCTATCTGGCCAGGAAGTTCGGGCTTTCCTGTGACAACCTGGTCTCCGCTGATGTTGTTACGGCTGATGGCAGGTTCCTCGTCGCCAGCGAAGAGAGCAACGAGGATTTGTTCTGGGCCCTGCGAGGTGGCGGGGGCAACTTCGGCGTGGTGACCTCGTTCGAGTTCAAACTCCATCCGGTGGACATGGTCCATGCCGGAATCGTCCTGTATGGCGCTGAGCACATCGACACCGTGGCACGGTTCTACCGCGACTACATTGCCGCGGCACCGGAGGAGTTTGGTGCGTTCCTGGGCTTCCACCAAGGGCCACCCGTACCCTTCCTTCCGGAGGAATGGCATGGCAAGCCAGTGTGCGTCGTGGTGGGAATGTGGACCGGAGACCCGGCCGAGGGGGATTCGCGTTGGCAGCCCTTCCTGGACGCCGCACCCGTGGCCGGGTCAATGGTTGGCCCCATGCCCTACCCGGCCTTGAACGTGGCGTTTGATGGACTGAACCAGAAAGGCATGCAGGGCTACTGGAAGGCCAACTTCCTGCGCGAACTTAATGACGGCGCCATCGGGGCGCACGCCACGTTCGGCTCGACGGTCACCAGCGTCAACACCTCGGTCCACGTCTACCCGATCGACGGGGCCGTCTCCAGGGTGGGAGTCCAGGACACGGCCTTCGCCAACAGGGACATGAAGTTCTCGCCGGTGATCGCCACCCAGTGGGTGGATCCCGCTGAGAACGAGGCCAACATTGCCTGGGCGCGGGGGTACGCCGAGGCCTTGGCACCGCACTCCGAGGCGGGCGGCTACATCAACTTCATGGACTCCGAGGACCAGCAGCGGGTCAGCGACAACTATGGTCCCAACTGGGACAGGTTGGTGCAGATCAAGGCAAAGTACGATCCCGGCAACCTCTTCCACGTGAACCAGAACATCAAACCTGCCTGAGGCGGGGATAGCGCCGGGCGCGTCGAGTGCCCGTGGCTTGGGCCGCGTAGGGTTGAGGCATGAGGTTTAGCTGCTGATGGGTCACGGTCACTCCCACGTTGACAGTTCCGAGCCGACGCCCGAGGCGATTGCGTCCCGGAAAAGGGCCAACTGGTTCC
Organism: Paenarthrobacter sp. NPDC089988; assembly: GCF_044748465.1. Taxonomy (NCBI): domain Bacteria; kingdom Bacillati; phylum Actinomycetota; class Actinomycetes; order Micrococcales; family Micrococcaceae; genus Paenarthrobacter; species Paenarthrobacter sp. NPDC089988. Next base: position 163,336 of record NZ_JBIVGD010000010.1, on the reverse strand, counting down.
TGGCAGCCGTGCTGGTGCCGCTGGGCGTACTGACGATCGTTGCCATGATGGTTCTGTGGCCCTCGGGCAGCCGCGAAGGGATTTCGTTCGCGAGTCCCTACCAGGCTGCCCCCGGGGTCACCTTCGATACCGGAAAGATTCAGCGGGTCGTCCAGGAAAGCTGCACCCAAACGGGCCAGACAAGCACAAGCCCAACGGACACCGGCCAAAACCAGGACACCCCCTCAGGCTCCGAGTGCACCTTCGCCTTCACCGAGCCGGACAAGGGCGGCGAACCCGTCAAAGTGGTCATCAACCCGGACGTTGCCAAGTCCCATGGCGTGGATGTGGGTGATTCCATCCGCTACCTCAACCTCTCCGGTGTCCAGAGTGCAGAGGCAGAGAGCGGTTCGCCGTCGTACGTCTTTGTCGACTTCGTGCGGAACGTTCCCATCGCCCTGCTGGCCGTGCTCTACGCGGTAGTGGTCATCGCCGTTGCGCGGTGGCGTGGCTTCCGGGCCCTCCTTGGTCTGGTGGGAGCTTACGCGGTCCTGGTCAGCTTCATCCTTCCCGGCCTGGTGGAAGGCAAGCCTCCGCTGCTGCTGGCGTTGGTGGGATCCACGGTGATCATGATCGGGGTGCTCTACTTCGCACACGGCTTCTCTGCCAGGACGTCCACGGCGTTGCTCGGAACCATCTTCGGGCTTGGCATCACGGCCTTGCTGGCCGCCTGGGCCACGGACGCAGCCAACCTGGCGGGCGTTGGCAACCATGACGCCGCCACGCTGATTAATATGTCGGACAAGATCTCCATCTCCGGCATCATCCTGTGCGGCCTCATCATTTCCGGACTGGGCGTCCTGAACGATGTCACCATTACACAGTCGTCTGCTGTCTGGGAGCTCTATGAACTGGCACCGGATACCAGTGCCAGGAAGCTCTTCACCTCCGCCATGCGGATCGGCCGGGACCACATCGCCTCCACCGTCTACACCATCGCCTTCGCGTACGCGGGTGCAGCGCTGCCCATCCTCATCATCGTGATGCTCTACGACCGTCCCCTGGCCGAGGCCTTGACCAGCGCCGAACTGTCCGAGGAAGTCATCCGGACCTTGGTTGGTTCCATTGGCCTGGTCCTCGCCATTCCCGTCACAACGTTCATCGCAGTGCTCGTGGTCAAGGCGACCGGGCTGAAGCGGGGCGCTGCGGCCGCCACCGTGGGTCCTGACGACATCGCCGATACCGGGGCGCTCGCGGCGGCCGCCGCCGTCGTGGGTTCCGAACGGGACGGAAGGCCCGACGCCGGCGACCGCACCGGCGGCGCCGGACCCGCGCGTCCCGGAAGCCGCCGCGCCCGTCGGGAAGCCGAGCGTCACAAGGAATAGGCATGACATTTGTCATCGCTGACTGGTGACAACGCTAGGAGTGCCGGGTGGTGGATCTGGCAAGCCGGCCGATTTGCCCCGATTTGCAACAATGGATAGGTGACTGCAGTAGCAACCCCTCCCACTCCCAAGCTCGAGCTCCCGCCTTTGCAGCTCGGCGACATCACCGTGGACACTCCCGTGATCCTCGCCCCGATGGCGGGCATCACCAACTCCGCATTCCGCCGGCTGTGCCGCGAATACGGTGGCGGACTCTACGTGGCGGAGATGGTCACCTCACGTGCCTTGGTGGAGCGGACGCCCGAATCGCTGCGGATCATTTCGCATGATGAGGACGAGAAAGTCCGGTCCGTGCAGCTCTACGGCGTGGACCCGGTGACCGTGGGCGCGGCTGTCCGCATGCTCGTCGAAGAAGACCGGGCCGATCACATTGACCTGAACTTCGGCTGCCCTGTGCCCAAGGTCACCCGTCGCGGCGGTGGCTCGGCGCTGCCGTGGAAGATCGACCTCTTCACATCGATTGTCCAGACCGCCGTCAAGGAAGCGTCCAAGGGCAACATCCCGCTGACCATCAAGATGCGCAAGGGCATCGACGAGGACCACCTGACGTACCTCGATGCCGGCCGGATTGCCCGCGACTCCGGTGTGGCCGCCGTCGCGCTCCACGGACGCACCGCGGCGCAGTTCTACTCCGGCCAAGCCGACTGGTCTTCCATTGCGCGCTTGCGCGAAGCCCTCCCGGACATCCCGGTCCTGGGCAACGGGGACATCTGGTCTGCCGAGGATGCTGTCCGCATGGTCCGGGAGACCGGCGTCGACGGTGTTGTGGTGGGCCGCGGCTGCCAAGGCCGCCCCTGGCTGTTCGGCGACCTGCAGGCCGCCTTCGAGGGCAGCGATGAGCGGCACCGTCCGGGCCTGCGCGAAGTGGCCGACGGCGTCTACCGTCACGCCGAGCTCATGGTGGAGACTTTCGGGAACGACGAGTACAAGGCCCTCCGCGAAATCCGCAAACACATGGCGTGGTACTTCAAGGGTTACGTGGTTGGCGGGGAGCTCCGGGCCAAGTTGGCCACCGTTCCCACGCTTGAGGTGCTGCGGGAGCTGCTGGCCGAACTGGACCTGGACCTGCCGTACCCGGGTGTGGACTCCGAAGGCCCAAGAGGCCGCGCAGGATCTCCCAAGCGGCCCGCTTTGCCGAAGGACTGGCTGGACAGCCGCCAGCTCAACGCGGAACAAAGCGCCGACATCGCGGCAGCGGAGCTGGACGTTTCGGGCGGCTAGCTTCCAGCGTGTAAGACTGGCTCAAGAGGCACCAGAGGACGGCGCACGAAGGAGGCAGAAACCCATGGGAACCGAAGCAACGATCGGCCGTGCCGGAACTGCGCACGAGTATGCGCAGGCGATCCCCGGTTACTCCGAAGCGGACTCCGCACGTTGGGTCGAAGAGCCGCGAAAAAACACGTACCGCTCGGACTTTGAACGCGACCGCGCGCGGGTGCTGCACTCCTCGGCCCTGCGCCGGCTCGGTGCAAAGACCCAAGTGGTGGCGCCGGACACGGACGACTTCGTCAGGACCCGGCTGACCCACAGCCTGGAGGTAGCGCAAGTAGGCCGCGAGCTTGGCCGGTCCTTGGGCTGCGACCCGGACGTGGTGGATACCGCCTGCCTCAGCCACGACCTCGGACACCCGCCGTTTGGCCACAACGGCGAATCGGCGCTCAACGAGGTAGCCCACGCCATTGGCGGCTTCGAGGGCAATGCCCAAACCCTGCGGCTGCTGACCAGGCTCGAACCCAAAGTCCTCACCGAGGACGGGCGCCCCGCCGGACTCAACCTCACGCGGGCCAGCCTGGACGCTGCTTCCAAGTATCCGTGGTCGGCACTGGACGCCCCGGTGATCCATGGGCACCGCACCAGCAAATTCGGCGCCTATGAGGATGATCTCCCCGTGTTCGAGTGGCTTCGCGAAGGCGCCCCGGGCAACCGCTCCTGCATCGAAGCGCAGGTCATGGACCTTGCGGATGACATCTCCTACTCCGTCCACGACGTGGAAGACGCGATCGTCGCCGGCCATTTCCAGTTGAAGTGGATGGAGAACCCGGACCACAGGGCACGCGTGGTGGGCTACACCAAGCAGTGGTACCTGCCGCACAACGAGCCTGCAGAGATCGACGCTGCCCTGGCCCGGCTTGAAGCCACCACGGTGTGGGTCCGCGAGGCCGACGGCAGCCGGAAGTCCATGGCGGCGCTCAAGGACATGACCAGCCAGCTGATTGGCCGCTTCTGCCAGAGCGCCATGGAAACCACCCGCGCGCACTTCGGCCCGTCCAACCTGACCCGCTACGGTGCCGAGCTTATGGTGCCCGAGGAGACGGTCACGGAGATCGCCGTGCTCAAGGGCCTGGCCACCACCTTCGTCATTTCCACGGACCACCGCCAGCCGGTCTATGAGCGCCAGCGCGAAGTCCTGCACGCCCTGGTGGGCGTGCTCAACGCCACCGGCGACCGGCACCTGGAGCCGATGTTCGCTGCGGACTGGCGTGCCGCCGTCGACGATGGCGCCCGCCTCCGCGTGGTGATCGACCAAGTGGCCTCGCTGACCGACGGTTCGGCCCTGGCGATGTACGAGCGTTTGGTGGGGAGCCTGCCGTCGCTGTGGTAGTTTCCCGCCCATCCTGCCGGACTAGGATGGTCTAGTGGCTGGCCTGATCAAACGTGAAGACATCGATGAAGTACGCCAGCGCACGGACATCAAGGAAGTCGTGGACGGCTACGTCACGCTCCGGAGCGCCGGACTGGGCAGCTTCAAGGGCCTGTGCCCCTTCCACGACGAGCGCTCGCCCTCCTTTACCGTCCGTCCCCAAGTAGGTCGGTACCACTGCTTCGGGTGCGGCGAAGACGGGGACGCGATCTCCTTCATCCAGAAGATGGACCACAGCTCCTTCCACGAAGCCGTGGAAAAACTCGCTGCCCGGATCGGCTACGAACTGCGGTACGAGGACGGCGGCACGGGTCCCAGCCGGGAGGAAGTGGGCAAGCGGCAACGGCTGCTGGATGCCCACAAGATCGCCGATGAGTTCTTCCGGGCCCAACTCCTGACCCCGGGGGCCGCAGAAGGCCGTAACTTCCTGGATGGACGTGGCTTCGACCGGGCCGCCGCCGAACATTTCGGAGTTGGCTACGCGCCGCAGGGCTGGGACTCGCTGCTGAAGCACTTGCGGGGCCGTGGCTTCACCGACGCGGAGTTGAAGCTCACGGGGATGTTCTCCGAGGGCAACCGCGGGATTTACGACCGTTTCCGCGGCAGGCTCATCTGGCCTATCCGGGACATCGCAGGGGACACCATCGGCTTCGGTGCCCGCAAGCTCTTCGAGGACGACCAGGGCCCCAAGTACCTCAACACACCCGAGACCACGCTTTATAAGAAGTCCCAGGTCCTTTACGGCATCGACCTCGCCAAGCGGAACATCGCCAAGGACCGTCAATTGGTGGTGGTGGAGGGCTACACCGACGTCATGGCCTGCCACTTGGCCGGCGTTGCGACGGCGGTGGCCACCTGCGGAACGGCGTTCGGAACCGAACACATCAAGATCGCCCGCCGGCTGATTTCCGACGACGGCACCGGGGGAGAGGTGGTTTTCACGTTCGACGGCGATGCCGCCGGGCAGAAGGCTGCGCTCAGGGCCTTCGAAGAGGACCAGCGGTTCCAGGCCCAGACCTACGTGGCCGTGGAGCCCACAGGCGCCGATCCGTGTGATCTTCGCCAACTCAAGGGCGATCCGGCCGTCCGCGAGCTCATCGCCAGCCGGAAACCACTCTTCGAGTTCGCCATCCGTGCCTCGTTGCGCAAGCACAACCTGGACACCGTGGAGGGCCGCGTCGCTGCCCTCCGGGAAGCTGCGCCCGTGGTGGCGCAGATCAGGGACTCAGGAATCCGTCCGGCCTATACCCGCGAACTCGCGGGATGGCTCGGCATGCCCATCGAGGAAGTCAGCCGATATGTCGGGGCAGCGGCCAAGCGGGCCGCCTCCGGTGGCAGCCCATCGGGGTCGCCCGAACAACAGACGACGGCGGCAGCACCGCCGTCGAACGGTCCGGCGTTCAACCGTCCCGACCCGCGCGACCCCGTAGCCGGGATGGAGCGGCAGGCCTTGGAAGTGGTACTGCAGGAGCCGGGAGTCCTCGGCGAGGGAAACTGGGAGCGTTTCGAGGCCTCCTACTTTGCCACTCCGGCGTATGCGGCGCTCCATGCGGCCATCAGGGCGACGGGAGTGGCCCAGGCGGGCGATCCCGTGGCCTGGGTGGAGAAGGTCCGCCAGGAGGTTCCCGAGCCGCTGCGGCCCTTGGTGTCCGAGCTGGCGGTGACTCCGTTGCCGGCGAGCACGCCGGAGGCAATGCAGCGGTATTGCCGCGACATCCTCGCCAGGCTGTTCGAGCTGCAGATCACCCGCATCAAGGCAGACAAGATGGGCCAGCTGCAGCGCCTGGATGCCGCAGCGAATCCGGAGGAATTCCAGCGGCTGAACCGCGAGCTGATGCAGTTGGAAATGGAGCGCCGGGCACTGCGGGCTGAGGCCTGAGGCTCGATTTCGCTTTTCGGCGGAGCCCTGTTAAGCTAATTACCGCTTCAATCCTCCGTAGCTCAATTGGCAGAGCATTCGACTGTTAATCGAAGGGTTACTGGTTCAAGTCCAGTCGGAGGAGCGCGCACATACCCCCGTTTCGGATCTCCGGAACGGGGGTATTTTTATACCCCCAGGGGGTATGCGACGTCGATTTCGCTTTTCGGCTGGGCCCTGTTAAGCTAATTACCGCTTCAATCCTCCGTAGCTCAATTGGCAGAGCATTCGACTGTTAATCGAAGGGTTACTGGTTCAAGTCCAGTCGGAGGAGCGCACGGACCCCGTACCGGCTTCACGCCGTTGCGGGGTCCACTTTTGCCTAGACGAAGTCCATCTCCACCTGGAGGAAGCGCGAGGCTTCGGCCACCGCGGCCAGGAAGGCTTCCTGCTCAGTAGGCGGAGTCCTCGGCTCCCGTGGGTGCCACTCGTGCGGTGCGGAGTAGACGCGCGTGAAGCCTCCACCCGGAGGGGCATAGAAAATACCGAAACGCTGGACTGGCCATTCCGGTGACGTCTCGGGAGCCACCAGCAGCGCGGCATCGGCCTCGGGATTGAACCACTGGGCGATGGGGCGGCGGCGATCGTCGGTGAACAGGCCGGCAGCGTAGAGGGCCGCTGATTGGGGACTCGTCACGGAGCACAGCCGGTCCCACCACAGCGGCAGGATGCGCTCATCCCGACGCTGCCAAGGTGCCGGTAGCGGCTGCAGCTCTTGCCAATGTGGCACACCTCAACTTTATCGTCCGTATCCCGGCCACAACAGAGGCGCAGCCCCTACGGCGACAATCCCAGGCGCGGGTAGAGGACCTCGAAACCCTTGACCAGCCCGGCGTTCAAGGCAATGCCGACGTGTCCGCCGTTGGGCACCTCGTAGTACGTCACCGTCATCCCGGAGGCCTTCGCCGCGGCAGAGACGGCCTTGGCAGCGGCAACGTACACAACATCGTCCGAGCCGGCCGTGAAAACCGCAGTGGTGTCCGGAAACTGCTTGCCCTTCATGATGTTGATGGGCTTCTGCGCGTCATAGGCGGCCTGGTCGCCGTGGAAGATCTCGGTTAGGTTCCCGGCCGGGTCCTCGGCGCCAGGAAATTCTTCACCTGAGATATCCACCACGTTGCCCCACATTTTTGGATACTTCACCGCGAAGGAAATGGCGCACTGGCCGCCGTTGGAGTAGCCCGCGATGGTCCAGTGGTCGCGGTCCGGGAGGATGTTCAGGTTTTGCTTGGCCCACTTGACCACGTCCACGTTGATGTACTTCTCCACGTTGCCGTAGGTGGCTGTATCGAGGCAGAGGGTGTCGTCCTGGTCCGGGCCGATCTGGTCGGCCACGATCGCGATCGGGGCAAGGCCATTGTTCTTCGCCGCAAAGTCATCCAGTGCAGCGGACACGTACTGGGGGTCCGGCAAGCCCGGCTGGCCCATCATGAGCACATACAGCGGGAGCTTGGGCGGATTGTCCGTCAGGGCCGCTGGAGGCAGGTAGATCCCGGCAGGGCGGGCGTTGAACCCGGATTCCGTAGCCGGTATGACCTGGGTTCCCACCTTGCCCTGGGAAGGCATGTTGGCCGGCGGTTTCCAGCTCTGCCAGAGTGGTCCCGCGGGGATGGAGGAATCGGGGTTCGGTTTTTCCAGTTGGATGGGACTTTCCGTTGAAATGCCGAGTGCCGAACCGAGGGTGTTGTTCAGGCCGAACTCGGTATTGACGCCCAGGGCCGTCACCAGCAGGAAGACGGGAATGGAGATGGCTGCTGCCACCTTCCTCCACCGGGGACTATGGCGGAAAGTGACAATCGCCAGCCCCAGGGCCGCGAAGCCGGTGATGACCCAGAACCAAACCCTCGGCGTGAGGCCAACGTGGAAGACGTCCATGACGTCCTCCACCAGCCACACCGTCAGCCAGCCCACCAGGGCGGCAACGCTGATGCCCAGCACGGCGGTCATGGCCCACCGTGATGACGGCCGGAGGAACAGCAGAAGGAACATGCCCACGCCCACCACAACGGCGATGGTCATGACCACGGGGCCGGTGATCTCGATTTTCAGGAGGTCGTTCACCGCGGCTGCGTCCGTCCCTTGCTCATGCAGCGGCCTCCCGGGCTACCATCTGGCGGAGCAATCCGGCGCTTTGGGCAGGGGAGAGGCCGGGGAGATAGGCCGAGCCCACCGCCAAACCAATCGCCGGCAGGGACAGGGGATCCCGGTAGTACATGTACAGGGTGCGGTGTTCGGCTGGAAGCGGGACTTGAAGGCCGCGAGGGACTTGAAGCCGTACATCGGTTCCAAGGCATTGCCCAGCAGTGCCAGGACGCGGTCCAGTGCACTGTGGTCGCCGTCGTCCGGTGCGGAGCCCGTGTTGGCCAGGGGCGAGCCGGACAAGGAGATCTGGGGAACGTCCTCCTTGAAGTGGGTCACGGCCGATGCGATCAGGAACTCCATGACGCCCTTGAATCCTGTGGTACGGCGCCGCATGAAGTCCAGGGTCCAGCCGGTCACCACTCCATCGCTGAAGACCGGCAACCAGCTGGTGACGCCGTGCACCAGGCCGTCGTCGTCCACGGCCACGCAGCAGAGCACCTCGGGATCCTTCAGTTCATCGAGGCCGCCCAGGGTGAAGCCCATCTCCGGGAGGGCCTTGTCAGCCACCCACTCTTCGGAGATCTCCGCCAGCTGCGCGCGGATTCCGGGCGGCATGAGGTGGTAGTGGTGCCAGTGGTCCTTGATGGAGAGCTTCTCTGCCCGGTTCAAGGCCGTCCGGACGTTCTGCCACTCCTTCCCCTTGAAGGTCATGGTCTGTACGTTCAGCAGCGTCTCCTCGGCCACCTCCAGCTTGCGGAAGTCCTGGGGCAGGAGCGCCGCGTCCAGCTCATCGGTAGCCGAATAGAAGCAGGGCGTGAGGCCCAGGGCTGCGCAGTGCGACAAGAACCCGGTGGCCGCGCTTGACTGGTGCTCCTTGCCTCCGAACGGACCGGCAACCGTGAGGGCTATGCCGTTGTGGACCTGGTAGGCAAGGCCTGCTTTGCGGTCGGGAGTGAACCAGTATTGGTTGTTGTCCCAGAGCGCCATCCACGAAAGCGAGTTGCCGCCGTCGTGAATGAGTTCGCGGGCATGCCCCAGGTCCGCGGCCGGATCCGTGGCGAGCGTCCTGAACCGCTGGAAGTTGTTCAGGACCAGCAGCAGGATACACAGCCAGATGACGTCCCCTCCAAGCCCGTACAGGACGGTGCTCAATAGCCCTTGGGGGAGCTCGGTGACAAAGGGGACCGGGAACGGGACAAGGATGTGCGTCAACTGCCCCAGGAGGTCCCACGGCGTGGAGCGGTCCGGGTTGCCCTCCAGGAACCAGAACATCGCATAGAGGACCACGGCAACAGCCGCCATGGCCAAGGTGGTCCTGCCCAGGACCCGGTAGGATGCATCGCTGGATTCCACCCGGAACTTGTGCCGGTTGCCGAGCAGCAGGGAAGCGATGACGAGCGGCGCGAGAATGGCCGGTACGGCATAGAGCAGCAGGAATCCAATGTCGTCGCTGCCCAGTGTCACTTCGGGGTCGCTGACGTACTGCAGGATGGTGAACGTTGTTACCGCGGCCAGGTACAGCTGGATGGCCAGCGTCAGCCTGTAGGCCAGGCGGCGTCCCCGGCGGAGACCTTCCGCGCACACGAGAAGCAGCAACACGGGGATCACTGTGAGGATGGTTGCCCCGAAGCTCTGGACGCCCACCACGCTTTGCAGGGTGACGCAGCTCTTGTCGTTGTCGCAGGCTTCCTGGACTTCGTCCATGGTGGGACTGGCCTGCAACATCACCTGGGACACCACGGAGAGCGGCCCCACTTCCAACGTACCCGTCACTTGGGTCAGCAGCGGCCCCAACGCGAAGACGCCAACCACGGTGCCCACCAGGAACCGGGTTTCGCGAAGGCTCGAGGAATGGAAGGAGCCTGCCTTGCGCCGCAGGACGAGGGACTGGATGCCCCAGCCTGCCAGGATGCCGATCACGGCACCGGCCAAGGCCTGGAGCGTTTGGGCCACGCCAACGAACAACGCGAACATCAGCGTGGCGGCAAGCAACCAGGTCCTGAGGCGCCGCCGCCAAAGGGCGTCAAGTGCCGCCGTCGAGCATCCCAGGGCCGCCGCCGCTCCACCGTAGGCACCCACCACGTATTCGCCGCCCAGGAAGCTGAGCCACTGGTCGCTGTTGTCCGTGCCGAACTCCACCAGGACGACCACCACCAAGGCGCTGAGCGCGGTTCCTGCCACGAAAGCGGCCAGGGCCAGCCAGGCGCCCATGGTGCGTTCGGCGATTCCCACACCAACCAGGATCATCGCGGTGCAAGCCACGTAGTCCAGCAGCGTTGACGCGAAGAAACCTGAGGTGAAAACGGACCACCACGGTCCAGGTTCAACGGCCAGGCCCAGGCCCACCTGCTCCAGGAGCGGCTCGCTTGGCCCGGCCAGCACGCTGCCCGTTGCTGCCCCGATGATCCAGAGGACTGCGATGAGTCCCAGCGTCAGCGGCAGCCTTCGCAAGGCAGCCGCGCCGCGTACCGTACCCCTCAAACCCACAGCCGCACTCATGTGATGTCCCCTTCACAGGTGTTGCACGGGTAACCCCGGCTGGCCACCATTCTGCCCTGCCGACGCCCGGATGGGGAGGTGTGGCTACTGTCGGTTCCAAGGGCCGGGGTTGACCCGGTACAGCAGGGCAGCCCCGATCACCGCGCCAAGGACCGCGCCGAAGAGTGCGCTTCCGGCCATGCGGCCGAGCAGGGCTCCGACGACGGCGCCAAGCAGGGCTCCGAGGAACAGTCCCCGGCCGTTGCGGTGCGGTTTCTTCGTCATGGTCCCAGCCTACGGCGCCGGATCCCTGTAACCCTGGTCCTCGAAGGCCGGATCAGTGGATTGAGGGAACCGTCCGCGGACGGACCACCAGCCAAAGGGCCGCGATGGCGCCCGCGATGCACACAGCCTGGACCGTGCCCATGGGAACGGCAGAGCTGACGCCCAACCATCCCACCACCGGGGGAACAACGCCTGCCATGAGGAACTGCGCAGCCCCAAGCATGGAAGCCGCGGTTCCGGCTTGGGCGCCGTGGTTGGCCAAGGAGAGCACCTGGACGCACGGGAACATGAACCCGGTGGCAAAAATGTAGAACCACAACGGGATGAGGATGCCCCACAGGCCCACGTGCAGCAGGTCCAGGACCACGATCAGGCCGGCCATGAGGAGGAGGAACAGGGTGGCTCCCGCGACGATCCATTGGGGTGCCACCCGTTTGATCAGCCGGGAACTGATCTGGACGCCGGCCACGATGCCCAGGGAATTGACGCCGAAGAGCAGCCCGTATTCCTGGGCGGAGAAGTTGTAGATGTTCTGGAACAGGAACGTCGATGCTGAGAGATAGGCGAACAGGCCACCGAAGTTCAGGCTTCCCACCATCAGCATGCCCACGAAGACACGGTCCGTCAGGACCTTCTTGTACCGCTGGCCCACTGTGACGTCCGATTTACCGCGCTGCTCGGCCGGCAGCGTCTCCTTGATGAAGAAGACGGCCGCCACGATCACCAGCGTTCCGTAGCTGGCCAGGAAGACGAAAATGCCGGGCCACGGGAATACCAACAGCAGTTGCGAGCCGATGATCGGCGCAAGGATCGGCGCGAGTCCGTTCACCAGTGACATCCGGGAGAACATCCGGACCATCGCATAGCCATGGAACAGGTCACGCACCATGGCCATGGCCACCACGCCGCCACCGGCAGCGCCAATGCCCATGAGCACGCGGAACAAGGAAAGGAGTCCGATGTCCGTGGACAGCGCTGCGCCCAGGGAGGAGCCGATGTGGAGGGCCGTGGCAAGGATCAAAGGAAGGCGCCGCCCGAATTTGTCACTGAAGGGGCCCACCACCAACTGGCCCAGTCCAAAGCCCACCGTCGTACCCGTCAGCGTCAGTTGGATCGCCGCTGCCGACACGCCAAAGCTGTCCTCCAAGGCAGGGAAAGCAGGCAGGTAGAGATCCACCGTAAAAGGGCCCAATGCTGTGAGCGCGCCCAGCAGAAGTATGTAGACAAGTTTTTCGCGTCGGCTCAGGGAATCGCCCGGGGCTATGGGGTTCGTCACGATCATCTATCCTATGGCCGAAACATCAGATTTTTTTAGCCCATGAGGGGCGCGCCGCAGACTGACACGCGGAAGGTGAGCAGGAACCTGAATGATAGTTTTGAGGACAGGTGCCCGCGGCCTGCTTTTTAGCCGCGTTTGCCCATCACGAAGCCCAGAGGAAGCAGTTAGGCGGAACCCATGAGTGGACGTCACACCAGCCGGACAGGTCGAGGTCCGGCCATCCGTACTTTGCCGAAAACCCTCAAGCTGGTTGCGCGGTTGGCCCCACGGCAACTCAACGACGAGATCGCGCTGGCCAAGGTTGAGCTTAAACGCAAGGCGACGCAGGTTGGTGTTGCCGGTGCCTTCTTTGGTGTCGCGCTGGTGTTCCTGGCACTTTTGGTCATCGCCCTGGTGGTGGCCGCCATCCTCGGCCTGGCAACCATCATGCCGGGCTGGTTGGCCGCTTTGATCGTTTCCGCCGTTTTCCTGTTGATCGTGGCACTCGGTGCCTTGATAGGGGTCGCCAAGTTCAAGAAGGCCATGCCGTTGGTTCCCGAGGACACCATCCGCGGCATCAAGCATGATCTTGGCATTGCCAAGGAAGGTTCGGCCTTCGACGAATCCATCCTTGATCCCAACTCGCCTGCAGCCAAGGCGGCCAAGGCCGCGAAACAGGCTGCGGCTGAAAAGGCCAAGGCAGAGAAAGCAGCCAAGGAAGCTGCCAAGGAAGCTGATGCGGTCAAGGCACCCACGGAGGCCGAGCTGCGCCGTCGGCTGGACAAGCGCCGTGAGCACCTCACGGGCGTCCGTGATGAGCTCGGTGAACAGTTGGATGTCAAGAAGCAGGGCCAGGCCCTCTTGGACAGCGCCAACCAGAAGCTTCAGGAAGGACGGGAGTTCGCCGCCGTCAGGTTCGCCGGCGTCAGCGAATCCGTCCCCGAGGACCTCGCCGGGCGCATCAAGGCCCGCTGGAAGGACCTGGCCGCATTCGGAGCAGCCGCAGCCGTTTTTGTGTTTGCCTTGCGCAAGTTGCTGAAGAAATAGCACTCTGACGCACCGCACATACTGAAAACGAGGGGAAGGGGGACATCATGAGGCTGATCGGTGCTGGATCACGCCCTGACCGTCCCCAAGTGGATCACGACCTCATTTTCACGGTTCCCAATGTCCTGACGGTTTTGCGTTTCATGGGCGTCCCGCTCTTCGTCTGGTTGGTCCTCTCCCAGAAGGAGTACGGTTTCGCCGTCCTGGTCCTGGTGGTCATGGGCAGCACGGACTGGGTTGACGGGTACATCGCCCGCCGCTTCGACCAGACGTCCAAACTTGGCAGGATCCTGGATCCCATGGCGGACCGTGCCGCCCTCATAGCCGTGGCGGTCACCCTGGCGATTGCCGGCGTCGTGCAGTGGTGGTACCTGGCCGCGCTGGTAGTTCCGGACGCAGTCCTGGCCATAGCTTCACTGATCTACTTCCGGAACCACCCGGACCTGCCCGTCAGCGTGGTTGGCAAGATCCGCACGGCCCTGCTGCTGTTGGGCACCCCGTTGCTGGTGCTGTCCAAGCTGCCGTTGCCTTTCACGGACGTGTACTTTGTTGCCGCCTGGACGTTCCTCGGAATGGGGCTGGTGGGGCACTGGATCGCTGCCTACAACTACTTCTGGGCCATCCTGCGGAAAGGCAAGGAACTGCAGAACGACGACGGCGGACGCGGCTGATGGTGTGGCTTGCCGTTTTCCTTGCGGTGCTTGGCGCATTCTTCCTGGCCGTCGGCGCCCAGCGCCAAGGCAGTGCGGTCAAGGCCGATACCGGCGGCCTGGCGCTCAGCTCCAACGGCTTCCTCCGGCTGCTCCGCAATCCGCGCTGGATGTTCGGGCTCCTGCTGCTGTGCCTGGGCATGGCGGCGAACGCGATCGCCCTGGTCTCTGCGCCGTTGACGGTGGTCCAGCCGATCGGCGCCATCGCATTGGTCATCACCACGGTGGTCAACGCCAAGGACCAAGGGCTCAGCATCAACCGCGCCACGGTGGTTGCCATTACCGCCTGCGTCACCGGCTCCGCCTTGTTCGTGTTGCTGGCCGTGAACGTGACGCAGGAAAACCACCATGTGAGCGGTGAGGACGAGTTGACAATCGTCCTGCTCCTGGCGCTGGCAGTAGGCCTGTTCGGCACCCTCGCCGTACTCTTCAAGCACCGCATGAGCGCGTTCGTGTACATCCTCGGCGCGGGCGTTTTGTTCGGTTTCGTCGCCGTCCTGACCCGCATTATCGGCAAGCATTTGCTGGATCCCAACGGACTGTTCCTGCTCAACGTCCAGTGGTACACCCTGATTGCCATCGCCGCGGCCGGTGGCCTGGGTTCGTGGTTCGTGCAGAGCGCCTATTCCAGCGGCCCACCGGACCTGGTGATCGCCGGGCTGACCGTGATCGACCCCATGGTGGGCATTGCGATCGGCATCGTCATCCTGGGTGAGCTACGTCCCGATGTCCACGCCGTCATGGCAATCGCCATGGCCGCGGCGGCTGTCCTTGCTATCGTGGGGGTTATTGCCCTGAGCCGCCACCACCCGGAAGTCACCAAGCGCAAGAAGGACGCGAAGGTACCACACCGGAAGGCCTAGGGGAGTGCAGCACCTTGCGCCACCGCCTCGGCGGCCCGGCAAACCGGCGACACCGCAGCATTGCCACCACTCATGCTGTCCGCACCGTGACCATCAGGAGTTCTCCATCGTGACCATTCCCGACACCAACAAACCCCTTAACATCCTGATCGCGGCGGACACTTACCCGCCGCACGTCAACGGCGCCGCGCAGTTCGGCTACCGCCTGGCCAAGGGAATGACGGCGCGCGGTCACAACGTGCACGTGCTGGCCTGCCGACAGGACACGGGCAAGAGCTTCACGGAATTCCGTGATGAGGCCACCGTCCACCGGCTCCGTTCGCACAGCGTCCCAACGCACGAGTACTTCCGGATCTGCTTTCCGTGGGAAATCAAGAAGGAAATCAGCCTCCTCTTCGACAAGGTCCAACCGGACGTGGTGCACATCCAGAGCCACTACATGATCGGCGAGCACGTCCTGTACGAGGCCGTGAAGCGTGGCATCCGCATTGTGGCCACCAACCACTTCATGCCCGAAAACCTCAACCCGTTCCTGCCTTTCCCGCAATGGTTCAAGAACATCATTGGCCGGATCTCATGGAAGGACATGGGCAAGGTCATGGGCCAGGCCCACGTTGTCACCACGCCTACGCCCCTTGCGGCCAAGGCCATGCACCAGCACGCGTTCCTGCGGAAGGTCCTGCCCCTGTCCAACGGCATCGATTCCGCGGCCTACGAACTCCAGCAAGGGGAAACCATGGAGCCGCATCCCCACCCCACGGTCCTCTTCGCCGGGCGCCTGGCCGAGGAGAAGCACGTTGACGTGCTGATCGATGCCGTGGCCAAGACGCCCCGGGAACTCAACGTCCACTTGGAAATCGTCGGCGGCGGCGAAGTCAGGCCCGCGCTCGAAGCCCAGGTGGCCCGGCTGGGACTGGGCGACAGGGTCAAGTTCCTGGGCCTTGCCAGCGACGAAGACCTGCGGGCGGCTTACATCAAGGCTGATATCTTCTGCATGCCCGGCACGGCTGAACTGCAGTCGCTGGTGACACTTGAGGCGATGTCAGCCTCTACGCCTGTGCTGCTTGCCGATGCCATGGCCCTGCCGCACCTGGTCCGTGACGGTGAGAACGGGTACTTGTTCACGCCGAACGACAGCACTGAGCTGGCCGCCAAGATCACCAAGCTCGTGGAACTGCCGGAGGACCAGCTGAAGGCCATGGGTAAAGTCAGCCGCGAAATGGTTGAGCCACACAGCATTAACGGCACCTTGCAGACGTTCGAGGACCTGTACCGCGGGGCCAGCTACGAGGACAAGGTGGTGTGACCAAAGCACTCCTTCACAGCCATTAGAATTGCTGGAGTGCTTTGCCCGGAACAGCTGCTTCGCGGCGGTTTCCCGGGCATCCACGGGGCTATAGCTCAGCTGGTTAGAGCGCGGGACTCATAATCCTAAGGTCCTCGGTTCAAGTCCGAGTAGCCCTACATCAAGGGAGCCGTGGTTGACGTTTGAACGTCGACCACGGCTCCTTACTTGTTTCAGGCGGGTGCTTCTTGCGCAGGGCAGGGTGTTTCGCGGGAGGGCGTTGCGGTGGCCGGCACAGGTGCGGTAAGTTACTCATCAGTAACATCTACTCACCGGTAACTTTGCTGCCCCTGACGTGGTCACTGCTGACCACCTCTGAAGGAGAGAACATGCCCAACCCCGCCTTCGACCCCTCCAGCCTTCCGTATGCCGATGGTGACTTCTATGCGTTTGAGCAACTGCTGACCGGCAAGGAGCAAGACCGTTTGGCAGAAGTCCGCGAATTCCTGGCGCGGGAGGTCAAGCCCGTGGCGGTGGACTGCTGGAACCGCGCGGAATTCCCCATGGAACTGATCCCCAAGCTTGCCGAGCTGGACCTCGTGAGCCCGGTCCGCAGGCAGGGTTACTCAAACCTCTTTGCCGGTATCCTCCATGCCGAAGTCACAAGGGCAGACGCGTCGATCGCTACCTTCATGGGCGTGCACGACGGCCTGTTCACGGGCTCCATAGAAGCCCTGGCCTCCCAGGAGCAGAAGGATGCCTGGCTGCCGGACATCTACTCGCTCAAGAAGATCGGCGCTTTCGGCCTGACCGAGCCGCTCGGCGGATCCGATGTGGCCGGTGGTACGCGCACCACCGCCCGGCGCGAGGGTGACACCTGGGTACTCAACGGCGCCAAGCGCTGGATCGGTAACGCCACGTTCTCCGATTGGGTGGTTATCTACGCCAAGGACGTGGAGGACAACCAGGTCAAGGCCTTCCTGGTGGACACGTCCCTTCCGGGTTTCTCCGCCAGCAAGATCGAGAACAAGATTTCGCTGCGCACCGTCCAGAACGCCGACATCACCCTGGACAACGTGGTGGTTCCGGAGTTCTTCAAGCTTGCCCACGCCAACAGCTTCCGCGACACCAACAAGGTCCTTAAGGTCACGCGCCTGGCCGTTGCATGGCAAGCAGTGGGACTGCAGCTTGCTGCCTTCGACATTGCCCGCAGCTACGCAGTAGAGCGCCAGCAGTTCGGCCGCCCACTGGCAGCCTTCCAATTGATCCAGGACCAGTTGGTCCAGATCCTGGGCAATGCCGTGGCATCCATGGGCATGATGGTGCGGTTGGCCCAACTGGAAGACGCCGGTGCGGCCCGGGATGAGCAGTCGGCGCTGGCCAAGGCCTTTACCACCGCCCGCATGCGCGAAAGCGTCGCGTTGGGCCGGAGCATCCTTGGTGGCAACGGCATTGTCACGGACTACGGCATGGCCAAAGTCTTCGCTGACGCCGAGGCCATCTACTCCTACGAGGGAACGTACGAGATCAACACCCTGGTTGCGGGCCGCGCCATCACGGGGGTCTCGGCCATCGTCTGAGGCATTCAGTCCAGCGGCAGGAGGATGGAGGGCCGGAGGTCCTGAACCAATCCCAGGGGGTTGATGTACTCCTCGCCGCTGCGGACACCCCAGTGCAGGCATGTGCCGGGGCAATGGCCTGACCCGGAAGCGGTTGCCACGGTACCGATGGCATCGCCCTTGGCTACGTGGTCGCCGGGCTTCAAGTCGCTGAGGACCGGTTCGAAGCTGCTGCGCAGGCCGTCGCCGTGGTCGATCGTCAGGACGGGCCGGTCCACAACCACCCCGGCAAACGTGACAACGCCCTCGGCGGGAGAGGTGACCGCCGCCCCGGCGGTGGCTCCGCCGTCGTGCGTTACTCCCAAGTCCACGCCCCGGTGGCCGCTGAGCCACGGTTTGTCCGGCGGATCAAACGTCCGCTGCACGGAGGGCTTGGGGGAGAGTGGCCACGCCCAGTGGTGCTGTGCCGGAGCCGGGGCGGGAGCATCGATGGGGCCGGCCAGCAGGGCGGCAAGGACCAGTGGAATGAGCTTGGTGATGGCCATTCCCCAAGGCTTCCGCACGCCGTGGTGTGGAGCGATCTCTGCGGCGCCCTATGTGGACAAGTGGCCTCGATGGCCGGTCAAAAGAGTGGGGCCGCTGTAGTACACTAAGTGGAGCAGTTTGCTGTGCCCTCAAGCTTGTTCAGGAGCATGTCTCATTCAGATGTGCGGGGGACCCAGATTGACTACGCGTATCCAGCCCTCCACCAGCGAAGCCTTGTGGCTTCAGGCTGCGGAGGATTGTGCCTCCTGCGGTCCGGCCATGAACCCATGCCGGATGGGAAGTGCAATGGATGCCAGGAGCCGTGCCTGTCCGGGCAACGGCTGAACAACCGTCAACTATTGGCAGGGTAAGAGAGCCCCAGGGGTTCTCTCATGAATGACCTGCCGGAAGGAGCGTCGGCATGCCCGTCGTAACCATGCGCCAGCTGCTTGACAGCGGCGTCCACTTTGGACACCAGACCCGTCGTTGGAACCCGAAGATGAAGCGCTTCATCTTCACCGAGCGCAACGGCATCTACATCATTGACCTCCAGCAGTCGCTGTCCTACATCGACCGCGCCTACGAGTTCGTCAAGGCTACTGTCGCCCACGGCGGCACCGTCCTGTTCGTCGGCACCAAGAAGCAGGCCCAGGAAGCAATTGCCGAGCAGGCTACCCGCGTTGGCCAGCCGTACGTGAACCAGCGTTGGCTGGGCGGTATGCTCACCAACTTCTCCACCGTTGCCAAGCGTATCCAGCGCATGAAGGAACTCGAAGAAATCAACTTCGAGGACGTCGCAGGCTCGGGCTACACCAAGAAGGAGCTCCTGCTCCTCAAGCGCGAACTCACCAAGCTTGAGTCCAACCTCGGTGGTATCCGCAACCTGACCAAGGCTCCCTCCGTTCTGTGGGTTGTTGACACCAAGAAGGAACACCTTGCTGTTGACGAAGCCAAGAAGCTGAACATCCCGGTTGTTGCCATCCTGGACACCAACTGCGATCCGGACGAGGTCGACTTCCCGATCCCGGGCAACGACGACGCCATCCGCTCCGTCAACCTGCTCACCCGCGTTGTTGCCGACGCCGTTGCCGAGGGCCTCATCGCCCGCAACCAGCGCGCCACCGGCACCACCGAGGCTCCGGAAGAGCCGCTGGCCGAGTGGGAGCGCGAGCTCCTCGAAGGCAGCAAGGCAGAAGCAGCGGCCGCTGAAGCAGCCGAGGCTCCTGAGGCTGCAGCCGGCGAAGCCGAAGCCAAGTAAATCTGGACCTTCCCTGACGCGGGCAACCGCATCGGGGGCAACTAACAGGATGGCGGCCCACGGGGTGGGTTGCCGTCCTGTCAGTACGTAAACACAAAAATTTCTACACAGAGGGGTTCATATGGCGAACTACACTGCTGCTGACATCAAGGCCCTGCGTGAGCGCACCGGCGCCGGCATGATGGACGTCAAGAAGGCTCTTGACGAGGCCAACGGTGACGCCGAGAAGGCCATCGAAATCATCCGCATCAAGGGCCTCAAGGGCGCTACCAAGCGCGAAGGCCGCTCCACCGCGGAGGGCCTGGTTGCTGCCAAGGTCACCGGCGGCGTGGGCGTAATGATCGAGGTCAACTGCGAGACCGACTTCGTTGCCAAGGCTGACAAGTTCATCCAGTTGGCTGACAAGGTCCTCAACGTAGCAGTCGAGTCCGGCGCTGCCGACCTCGAGACCCTGCTCGCGACCGAGGTCGACGGCAAGAAGCTTGCCGACGTCGTTATCGAAGAGGGCGCAGTCCTCGGCGAAAAGGTTGTCGTCCGCCGTATCTCCCGCATCGAGGGCACCACGGTAGACGCTTACCTGCACAAGACCTCCAAGGACCTCCCGGCACAGGTCGGCGTTCTGTTTGCTGTTGACGGTGAAGGCGAAGCCGCCGCCACTGCCGCACACGACGTCGCCGTCCACGTTGCAGCCATGGCTCCGAACTACCTCACCCGCGAGGACGTTCCGGCCGAGCTCGTCGAGTCCGAGCGCCGCATCGCCGAAGAGACCGCCAAGGCCGAAGGCAAGCCGGAAGCCGCCCTCACCAAGATCGTCGAAGGCCGCGTGACCGGCTTCTACAAGGGTGAAGTGCTGCTGGACCAGGCATTCGCCAAGGACTCCAAGAAGACCGTTGCACAGGTCCTCGAAGAGGCCGGCGTCAAGGCAACCGCAGTAACCCGTTTCCGCGTCGGAAACTAGCAAGTCATGAAAAGGGGTGGTCACTTCGGTGGCCGCCCCTTTTTCATGCACCCGTCCGGCAAGTACCTGTACGGACCCACAGCACTGTAATCTAGCCAAAGTCCACCAACGGGAAGGCACCATGGAAACCGACAACACTGCAATCCAGCCCGAGAAGACCCGCCGCCGTGTACTTCTGAAGCTTTCCGGCGAGGTCATCGGCGGAGGCAAGCTCGGCGTCGATCCCGAAACCGTACGTGCCATTGCCAAGCAGATCGCCGCCGCAGTTTCCGACGTCGAAGTCGCAATCGTGGTGGGCGGAGGCAACTTCTTCCGCGGCGCCGAACTCTCGCAGAGCGGGATGGACCGTTCCCGAGCCGACTACATGGGCATGCTCGGTACGGTCATGAACTGCCTTGCCCTCCAGGACTTCCTGGAGCAGGCCGGCGTCGAGACCCGCGTCCAGAGCGCCATCACCATGGGCCAGGTAGCCGAGGCCTACATTCCCCGCCGCGCCATCCGCCACATGGAAAAGGGCCGCGTGGTCATCTTCGGTGCCGGCGCAGGACTTCCCTACTTCTCCACGGACACCGTTGCGGCGCAGCGTGCCCTCGAGGTCCACGCCGACGTGGTCCTGATGGCCAAGAGCGGTGTGGATGGCGTCTATACCGCAGACCCCAAGAAGGACCCGGCCGCCGAGAAACTCGACGTCCTCAGCTACGAGGACGCCTTGCGCCGCGACATCCGCGTGATGGACCAGACTGCCATGACCATGTGCAAGGACAACAAGCTCTCCATGGTGGTGTTCGGTATGGAAGGCGAGGGCAACGTTACCCGCGCCATCCGCGGAGAAACGCTCGGAACGCTGGTTACTCCGTAGCAGCGGCTAGGATATTTCCAGGACCATCCGCCCTTGGTGGCGGAACTTTACTGTGCATGGCCGCCCGAAGCCGGGCAGCGACTATTTGAGGAGAGAGACCCCGTGATCGAAGAAACCTTGCTCGAAGCCGGCGAAAAGATGGACAAGGCGGTTGAGGTAGCCAAGGAGGATTTCGCCTCGATCCGTACGGGCCGGGCCAACCCCGGGCTCTACAACAAAGTGATCGTGGAATACTACGGCACGCCCACTCCGCTGCAGCAACTGGCTTCCTTCGCAGTGCCGGATGCCCGGACCATCCTGATCACCCCTTACGACAAGTCCGCCCTCCGCGATATCGAAAAAGCCCTCAGCGATTCCGAGGTTGGGGCCAACCCGTCCAACGACGGCAATGTCATCCGCGTGACCATCCCGGAGCTCACCCAGGAGCGCCGCAAGGAATACGTGAAGATCGTCAAGGGCAAGGGTGAAGACGCCAAGGTTTCTGTCCGCAGCATCCGCCGCAAGGCCAAGGACTCCCTGGACAAGCTTGTGAAGGACGGCGAAGCCGGCGAGGACGAGGGCGCACGTGCGGAGAAGGAACTGGACGCCCTCACCAAGCAGCACGTCGACAGCATCGACGAACTGCTCAAGCGCAAGGAAGCCGAGCTGCTCGAGGTCTGATGAACCAGGCAGAGCCGGCGCCCGCTGAGCGGGCCCCGACACGCGAAACCCGCAAGGACGCAAGGCGTTCGCGCGGGAACCCCACGCCGAAGGCGGGCCGCAACCTGCCGGCCGCCATCGGCGTCGGACTTGCCATGCTCATCGCCGTCCTGGGGGGACTGCTGTTCCTGCCCCTCGGTTTTGTCCTCCTGGTGACGGCATTCGCCGTGTTGGGTGTGTGGGAGGTTTTCCGCGCGCTTGAAGCCCAAGGCACCCGCATGCCCGTGGTTCCGGTGATGGCGGGCACCCTCGCGTTGCCTGTTTCGGCGTTCTTTGGTGGCCTCGAAGGCCTGCTTTTCACCATGGTGGCGAGCTGCGTGGCCGTGCTCCTGTGGCGGTCCATCGAAAGCGCTGCCGGTGCGCCGCGCAGTGTTTTCGCGGGAGTCTTCACTCTCGCGTGGGTGCCGTTTTTGATCAGCTTCGCCGCTTTGCCGCTGCATTCAAGCGGCGGCGCCACCCCGGTGGGAGTCTGGCCCGAGGGCATTCCCGGCGGGGCCTGGCAGATCGCCACCATGCTGTTGCTCGTCGTAGCCAATGACACCTTCGGCTACATTGTGGGCGCGTCGTTCGGGAAGCACCCCATGGCCCCGAAGATCAGCCCCAAGAAATCCTGGGAGGGCTTCGCGGGTTCTGTTGGTGGCGCCATGGTGATTGGCGTGCTGGCTTGCCTCTTCATCCTCGACAAGCCGTGGTGGGTTGGTTTGGTGCTGGCCATCGGCATGGTTGCCGCTGCCACGGCCGGTGACCTCGCCGAATCCATGGTCAAGCGCGAACTCGGCGTCAAGGACATGAGCAGCATCCTCCCGGGCCACGGTGGTGTAATGGACCGCCTGGATTCAATAGT
This sequence comes from Paenarthrobacter sp. NPDC089988, assembly GCF_044748465.1. NCBI lineage: Bacteria > Bacillati > Actinomycetota > Actinomycetes > Micrococcales > Micrococcaceae > Paenarthrobacter > Paenarthrobacter sp. NPDC089988. Next base: position 140,643 of record NZ_JBIVGD010000010.1, on the reverse strand, counting down.
GTTCGCCGCCCCTGTGGCCTATATTCTGTTCGCGCTGCTCAGCGGCGTCTGACAACCAACGAAGGATAATTGATGGCTTTGGATATTCGACGCCAGATTCCCGCAACGTTCGACCGCGTGGAGCGGAGCAAGTACGGCTACAACGCCAAGCAGGTGGACGCGTTCCTGAACCGCGCCCGCAACTCGTTCGAGAATTCCGTTGGAGCTGCGGAGCACGTGGCCAGCAGCGATGTACGCGATGTAGCGTTCGATCCCGTCAAGGGCGGCTATGACGCCCACAGCGTTGATGCCGCTTTGGACCGCCTCGAAGATGCCTTTGCCCGCAGGGAACGCGATGACCTGATCAACCAGCAGGGCGAGGAAGCCTGGCTCCGACAGATCGGCAAGCTATCTGGCGTGCTCCGGGGCCGCCTGCACCGGCCGGACGGTGAACGCTTCCGGCGGCCCGCCCGGAAGAAGGTCCGCAGCTACAACGTCCAGGACGTCGACGCCCTCTGCATGCAGCTCATCGGCTATCTGGAAAACGACCAAGCCTTGAGCGTGGATACCGTCCGCCGTGCCGTGTTCCGCGCAGCCAAGGGCGACGCCGGCTACGAGGAAGCCCAGGTGGATGCTTTCCTGGACCGCGTGGTCGAGCTGATGGCCGCCATCGACTAATTTATTCGACCAGGTGCGATCGGCGGGTTGTTCCGCCACACCTCGTCGTACCGCCGCTTTCCACGCAGCAGTGACGTGGCAAAGAACGCCAGGGCCGCAATGATGGCGATTCCAACAGCCAGTGGCATGGCCACCCCGGCAATCAGCAGTGCAGACCCCACCAGCAATCCGATGAGGGCTGCATTGACTGTGCCCATGAACACCATGCTGCTTCCGGCAACCTGCGTGAAGTCCCTGCGCGCCCCCAGGAAGTAATAGGTGCGCCGGGCGCCCGCTTCGTCGTCGGTGTAGGAGGCCATCAGGTACGGTGCGATACCGGGTTCCAGGTCCACATAGGCCGCCCGAAGCCTGTTCATGGCGATGACGTACATGAGGTCTTCCATGCCGACGGTCATGACGCGGATATGGGTGAGCAACCCCACCAGCACATCGATGCTGAGGATGGTCAGCGCGAAGGCCCGGAAGGCGTCCGAGAACTGGGTGGCGTTGCCCACCAAAGCAACACTGAGCAGGCTCGCCGAGGTGAAGGTGAGGAACATGCTGATGCGGGTGAGGACTTCGCCCTGGGTGGTGCTTCGGGAAGCCAGCAGGCTCCAGTGTTCCGTGGCCAGCAGTTGGGCCCTGATGCTGGGCGAGGACAGGGGCTGGGCGGCGGGCGGTTCGGTTTCGGCCGGTCCCGGCTGTTGGGACATGGCCACATTGTCCACCTTGTACGGTCCCCGGACAACGGGTGCCGGTCAGGGCCGCTCTGTGGCCACGGGCCGTTCGGGGACGTGGAGCCGGGTCATCACGCGGTTCACTGACGACGGGATTCTGCCCTTGGTGGACAAGGAGACGCCGATGGTTGCAGCGAAGGCGGCCGGGACGGTCCAGGCTGCAGGTTGGGCCAGCCAGGCAGGAGCCACCGCCGCACCCAGCGCGGTTCCCACCACCATGGCGCCGCCGCACAGCAGCCCACCGGTCACCATGCCGGCTATGGCTCCCGCGTCGGTGAGTCCGCGCCACCATATCCCCAGAAGCAGGACGGGGCAAATGGTTGAGGCCGTAAACGCGAACACCAGGCCCACGCTTCCGGCCAGTGCCAAGGTGTCCGTCATGAGGGCAAAACCCAAGGGAACGACGGCGGCCAGCAGCGCTGCGAGGCGGAAACCGCGGACGCTGCCTCCAAACAGGTCCTGGCTGATGACCCCGGACAGCGAGACCACCAGTCCTGAAGTGGTGGACAGGAAGGCGGCGAAAGCCCCTGCCACCACCAACGCGGACAAAAGGTCGCCGGCAGGACCGCCCACCAGCCTTCCGGGAAGCAACAGCACCAAGGCGTCCGACTGCCCGGCCCGGGCGAGATCGGGGGCAAACACACGGCCCACGGCCCCGGCCAACGTGGGGAAGAGATAGAAAACGGAGAGCAGGCCGAGCACGATCAGGGTGGTGCGCCGGGCGGACTGCCCATCCGGATTGGTGTAGAAGCGCACCAGGACATGGGGGAGCCCCAACGTGCCGAAAAGCAGGGCCACCATCAACGAGATGTTCTGGTACCCGCTCGCGGCAGCCTGGCCGGTTGGATTGACGGGAAGCGGAGCCTCCGGCGAGGTGCCGTTTCCCGCGAGCACCAGCAGGACGAAAACCACGGGAACCGCCAGGGCAGTCAGTTTCAACCAGTATTGGAAGGCCTGGACGAACGTGATTGACCGCATGCCGCCTGCCACGACCGTGAGGCACACAACCAGTACCACCGCCGTCGAACCGACCCACGACGGCAGTCCGGTGGTGATGCGGATGGCGAGGGCAGCGCCATGCAGTTGCGGAACGATGTACAACCAGCCGACGGCCACCACCACCAGGCTGGTGACCCGGCGGACGGCTTTCGAATCGAGGCGGGACTCGGTGAAGTCTGGGATGGTGTAGGCGCCCGAACGCCGCAGGGGAGCGGCCACAAAGAGCAGGAGCATCAGATAGCCGGCGGTGTAGCCTACTGGAAACCAGAGGGCATCCGTCCCGGACAGCAGGATGAGGCCGGCCACTCCCAGGAAGCTCGCGGCGGACAAGTACTCGCCACCGATGGCCGAAGCGTTCCACCACGGCCGCACTGTTCGGGAGGCAACATAGAAGTCTCCCGTGGTGCGGGAGATACGCAGCCCATAGAAGCCGATTGCCGCCGTCGCCAGTGAAACGGCAACGAAGGCGGTCAAGCCAACCACAGGATTCACTTGTCCTCCACAAGATCGCGGTACCGGGCCTCGTTCCTTGCGGCCGCCCGGGTAAACAGCCAGGCGCTGAGGCCGATCACCGGGTAGATGCCTGCCCCCAGCAGGAGCCAGTCGAGGGGGATCCCGAACACGCGGGTCCCCGCCACGCCGGGTCCGTACACCAGCAAGATGGCAAAGGCGGCCAGGATCAGGAGGAAGCCGCAGCCCACCACCAAGGCCAGGCGCAATTGTGAACGGACCAGGGAACGGATGAAGACCTGCCCGGCATCGGAGTCCTCTGCGGCATCAAGGGACTTTCCGGGGGCCGTCCTGGCCGCCTGCCGTGGCGCCGTGACCCGAACGCGCGTCATCCTTGCGGCCGGGGGCGGGTGGCCTGCAGCTTGTCACGGACGGCGGGCAGGTGCCGCCTGCTGATGGGCAGTTCGGCGCCCGCCACTGTGACGCTGGGACTGGTCGCCGACAGCTTCAGGTGTCCCACGTGGGTCAGTGCGATCAGGTAGCTGCGGTGGATCCGGATGAAGCCCGCCTGCGCCCACTGTTGTTCAAGGTCGCTGAGCGGCACGCGGATCAGGTAACTCGCCTCGGCCGTGTGGAGCCGGGCGTAGTCACCCTGGGCCTGGACGTAGCTGACGTCGTCCCGGCGGATCATCCGGGTGGTGCTGCCGAGGTCCACCGTGATCATCTCCGGAGCCGGGGCACCATCCTTGATGAGCTCGCTGATCCGGTCCACGGAACGGGACAGGCGCTCGGCCCGGAGAGGCTTGAGCAGGTAGTCGATCGCTGCGAGGTCGAAAGCCTCCAGGGCACAGTCTTCGTCCGCGGTGACAAAAACGACGGCGGGCGGGTTGCTGCTGCGTGAAATGGCGCGGGCGATGTCCAGGCCGGACAAAGCAGGCATATGGATGTCGAGGAACACAGCGTCAACGGACTCGTTCTCGAGGGTACGGAGGGCCTCGGCGCCGGATGATGCCCGGTGGATGGCACCAATCCGGCCGTCACGCCCCAGCAGGAAGGCCAACTCCTCCACTGCGGGCAGTTCGTCATCAGCGACGAGCACGTTGATCATGATTAAAGACTAGCCTCACGCATCATGGCCCGGTTGGGATTTGGGCACCCGCATGGTGATCAGGGTGCCCTCGCCGGGGGCGGTTTCAATCACCAAACCGTGCTGGTCGCCGTAGACCTGACGGAGCCGTGCATCGACGTTCCGGAGCCCCACGTGGTCCCCGTCAATGTGTCCGGCCAGGACGGACCGCAGGTGCTCGGGATCCATCCCCACGCCGTCGTCCTCGATGGTGACCTCGGCGAAGGCCCCCGAATCGTTGGCGCAAATGGTGATGTGGCCCGGCCCTTCCTTTGCCTCAAGGCCGTGCCGGACGGCATTTTCCACAAGTGGCTGCAGGCTGAGGAACGGTATGACAGTGCTCAGAACTTCGGGGGCCACGCGCAAGCTGACCTGGACCCGTTCACCGAAGCGCGCCCGTTCGAGGAGCAGGTAGCGGTCAATGCACCGCAGCTCCTCGGCCACTGTGGTGAAGTCTCCGTGGCGTCGGAACGAGTAGCGGGTGAAGTCGGCGAACTCCACCACGAGTTCCCGGGCACGGGCGGGATCGGTGTTGATGAAGGACGCGATGGCGTTCAGCGAGTTGTAGATAAAGTGGGGGCTGATCTGGGCACGCAAGGCGCGGACCTCGGCCTCCATGAGGAGGGTCCGGGAGGATTCCAGTTCGGCCAGCTCAAGCTGCGTGCCGATCCAGTCCGCCACCTCGCTGGTGGCGCGGACCAGGCCTGCGCCGGCCGCTGGTGCCAACGCCGCGACGGAGCCCACCACGCGGGAACCGGCACGAATCGGGGCGATGACGGCGCTGTAGCTTCCCGGGGTGTTCGCTGCGTGCGGGACAACCGCCGTCCGCCCGCTCGTAAGGACGCTGGTGGCAAGGCCCATCAGATGGGGCTTCAGGTCTTCTGCCACCCCGTCCCACGCCAGTACCGTCCCGGTGTCCGTGATGGCCAGCGCATCACAGGCCAGGAGGGTCCGCAACTGTTTGCTGGCCTTGGCGGCCCCCGCTTCCGTCAACCCGCCGCGGAGGTGCTGTCCGGCGCGCGACGCTGCATGGAGGGTGTTGTACGTGGCGCGCTCGGCATCGGTTCCCAGGTCCCGGAAGGAACGCACCACTTTCAGGCCAACACCCACCACCACGGCGACGGCCAGCACGATCACGGCTATTGCGGCCGCGGTGAAGAGCGGGGAATCGGGCATGGAGCCTAGCGTAGCCAATCAGGCCAAAGTACGACGCCGGCACCCGCCTCCCGCCGTTCGGCGCAGGAGCGGGACCGCTGAGCGACGGCTTGGTCCTGGGTGCTGGAACCAGCCTCGGACGGCGTTCGATAGTGAGTGGAGTCACATTGGCGTGCAGGAGCTTGTAACGCAGACGGTGCCGATGTGGACACACCACAACCAGGAGGAACCCATGGGTAACGAAGCCCAACCCCAGGACGCCGCGGCGTCCGTGGACTTCCAGGAAGTCCAGCAAACGGAACGGTTCAAGACACTGAGGAAGCGGCACAGGACCTTCGTCTTCCCCATGGCGGCAGCGTTCCTGCTGTGGTACTTCGCCTACGTCCTGCTGGCCGACTATGCGGTGGGCTTCATGTCCATCAAGGTCTGGGGCAACATCAACGTCGGCCTGATCCTGGGCCTGCTCCAATTCGTCACCACGTTCGGCATCACCGCATGGTACGTGAGCTACTCCAACCGGAAGCTGGACCCCATCGCCGCCGAAATCCGCAATGAGATCGAAGGCCACGAGTTCGACAAGTCCGGCACCATGACCCGCGGGGGAGCCCAATGAACACCATGGTCCCCGCAGTGGAAGTTTCTGCCCTGAAAGACTCCACCCTCCTGAATATGGGTATCTTTGCCCTCTTCGTCGCGGTCACCATGGTGATCGTCTTCCGGGCGAGCCGGAACAACAAGACCGCGGCCGACTACTACGCAGCAGGACGGTCCTTCACCGGGTCGCAAAACGGAACGGCGATCGCCGGCGACTACCTGTCCGCGGCGTCCTTCCTGGGTATCACGGGTGCCATCGCCATCAACGGCTACGACGGTTTCCTCTACTCCATCGGCTTCCTTGTGGCGTGGCTCGTTGCGCTCCTGCTGGTGGCCGAACTGCTCCGGAACACCGGCAAGTTCACCATGGCGGATGTCCTTTCCTTCCGCTTGCGGCAACGCCCGGTCCGCATCGCTGCCGCCCTGTCCACCTTGGCTGTCTGCTTCTTCTACCTGCTGGCCCAGATGGCCGGCGCGGGAAGCCTCATTTCGCTCCTCTTGGGCATCAGCGACTGGGGCGGACAAGCCCTGGTGATCATCGTCGTCGGCGCCCTCATGATCATGTACGTCCTGATCGGCGGCATGAAAGGCACCACCTGGGTGCAGATCATCAAAGCCATCCTGCTCATCGCCGGCGCAGCTGTCATGACGGCCTGGGTCCTGGCCATCTACGGGTTCAACCTGTCCAGCCTCCTCGGCTCCGCTGCCGAAACCGCCAACAACCCCGCAGTCCTCAACCCTGGCCTGCAGTACGGCAAGACCGAGACGTCCAAACTGGACTTCATGTCCCTGGGCATGGCCCTGGTCCTCGGTACCGCCGCCCTGCCGCACGTCCTGATGCGCTTCTACACCGTTCCCACCGCCAAGGAGGCACGCAAGTCCGTAGTATGGTCCATCTGGCTGATCGGGCTCTTCTACCTCTTCACTTTGGTCCTCGGCTACGGTGCTGCCGCGCTGGTAGGTGCCGAGACCATCAAGTCGGCCCCCGGCGGCGTTAATTCGGCAGCTCCGTTGCTGGCCTTCCACCTGGGCGGACCGCTGCTCCTGGGCTTCATTTCCGCCGTCGCCTTTGCCACGATCCTGGCAGTGGTGGCCGGCCTGACAATCACCGCGGCGGCGTCCTTCGCCCACGACATTTACGCGAATGTCATCTCCAAGGGCAAGGCGGACGCAACCACCGAGGTCAAGGTGGCCCGCCGCACCGTGGTGGTGATCGGCATCCTGGCCATCCTTGGAGGCATCTTCGCCAACGGCCAGAACGTTGCGTTCCTCGTTGCGCTCGCCTTCGCCGTCGCCGCTTCAGCCAACCTGCCAACCATCATCTACTCGCTGTTCTGGCGGAGGTTCACCACCCAGGGCGCGATCTGGAGCATGTACGGAGGCCTCGCCGCGGCGATCCTGCTGATCACTTTCTCGCCTGTTGTTTCGGGCGCCAAGACCTCCATGATCCAAGGAGCCAACTTCGCGTTCTTCCCGCTGAGCAACCCTGGGATCGTTTCCATCCCGTTGGCTTTCTTCCTTGGCTGGCTGGGAACCGTGCTGGACAAGCGCAAGGAGGATGCGGCCAAGCAAGCCGAGATGGAAGTGCGCTCGCTGACCGGCGTCGGCGCCGAGAAGGCGGTGAACCACTAAGCCGTCCACGAACGGGAGCCCCTGCCGCCACCGGCGGCGGGGGCTCTTTTGCGTGGCCTACTTTTTCAGGGCCAGCCATTCCTGCAACTGCTGCAGCGGCCAGGTGGTGACAATGCGTTCCCGGGGGACGCCCGCGGCCTCCGCACGCTCGGCGCCGTACTGCAGGAAATCCAGTTGGCCCGGGGCGTGGGCGTCGCTGTCAATGCTGAAGAGACAGCCGGCGTCGAGGGCCATCTTGATGAGCCGCTCGGGCGGGTCCTGCCGCTCCGGCCGTGAGTTGATCTCCACCGCCACGCCCCACTCCGCGCATTCCTTGAACACTTTCGCCGCGTCGAACTCGGACTCCGGCCGGGTGCCCCGCGAACCTTGCACCAGCCTGCCGGTGCAGTGCCCCAAAACGTTGGTGTGCGGATCCGAAATGCCGCCGAGCATTCTTTTGGTCATGGTCTGGTGATCGGAGCGCAGCTTGGAATGGACGCTGGCAACAACCACATCCAGCCGGTCCAGCATTTCCGGTGTCTGGTCCAGGGTGCCGTCTTCCAGGATGTCCACTTCGATGCCCTTGAGCAACCGGAAGCCGTCCTGGCCGGCGTTGATGCCGTCCACGATTCCCAGTTGTTCGTCGAGCCGCTCGGCGCTGAGGCCGTTGGCTATGGTCAAGTTGGGGGAGTGGTCCGTAAGGGCCTGGTACTCCCTGCCAAGGGTACGGGCAGCCGCCACCATGGTTTCGATCGGTGATCCGCCGTCGGACCAATTGCTGTGGCTGTGGAGGTCGCCGCGGAGGGCGGATGCGAGGTGGTGGCCGTTGGCCGCGAGCGGCTGGGCGCCGCGCTCCCGGAGGTCCTCCAGGTAATCGGGAACACCACCCTCCAGGGCCTGGACGATCACCTCGGCGCTGCGGTTCCCTACGCCTTTGAGGCTCGTCAGCCGGTTGGCCGCCACCAACCGGGGCAGCTCACCGGGCGGAAGCTGCCGGACGATGTCGGCGGCTTTGCGGAAGGCCTGGACTTTGAAGGTGGGAGCCAGGCTGCGTTCCAGCCAGAAGGAGATTTCATCGAGCGCCTCAACGGGATCCATGGCTCTATCCTCCACGAAGGAGGCCCACCATCAACAGGGCGCGGCTGATGGTGAGCCTCTTCGGGCCTGCGACCCTTAGTGGTGGTGGCTTGGATTGAGCGCCGGGTTCACGCCCTCTGACGGAGCCTGGCCGTGTTCTCCGTGGGGGACGGCGTGCTGGCCGGCCATCGAGGCGGCCAGTCCCGGAGTCGCTACTGAGGCAACAACGACGGCGGCTCCGAACGCGGCTGCCAGAAGCCGCCCGGTCCTTGGCTGGCCGTGGGTGCCGCCGCCGTTGGTCTTGAGGTGTCGCCGCAGCCAGCCCGCGCCGGCCAGTGCCATGAGGGTTACCCCCAAGGCGGCCAGGTGGCTGATGTCGAGTGTTCGGGCCGGAGAGGTGAGGCCCACTGCCAGCATGGCGACATGGATGGCTGCCGCTGCAGCCAGGGCTGGAATGACCAGCCGTGGAAAGACGAGCGTATTGCGGTGCAACCCCCACAACGACCACGCCAGGAACGCCAGTCCGGCCATCAGGGCGGCAATGCCTCCGAGTAACGGGCCGGTTCCGGAGGAGGCGAGATACCCGGCAGACAGGGACAAGTCCACCATTCCGGCGGCCATGGCTGCGAAGTAGACGAACAGCAGGGTTGCTGCCTTGAGCGTCGGATGGTCCTGTCCTGCCATGCTGGCCTCCTCGCGTTCCTGGTCCTGGCGGGCGATGTGGGGCTGCATCACGTGGATCAGGCGCGGGCAGAGGCGGCGGTGACCTTGTCCTGGGAGAGCGCCACGCCGAGGAGGACCACGGCGCTGGCCAGGTGCAGGACGTTGTCGGCGCCGTTCAGGGCGATGATGTTCAAGGAACTGCCCACAAGGAACAGGCCCAGGATGCCTACCAGCAGGTAGACGCCGCCCACCGTGGTGTTCACGGTCTTGGACAACGTGACGCTGTTCAGCCCGGCGTAGAGCAAGGCGGCTCCAATGGCCAGGTGGATCACGTTGTGGAGGGGGTTCACGGCGAAGATGATCAGGGTTGCACCTTCGGTGGCAAAGAACCCGGTTCCTGCTGTGACGAAGAAACCGAGCACGCCTACCAGGAGGTACACGGCTCCGAAGATGGTGGCGATCAAGCGATTGGGCGAAGTACGCATGGTCCGAACCTTTCGGTGGTAGCCGGTTGCTTCCGGCTTTGTCGCGAAGCTCCGGGTGGAGCTTTCACGGGTTGTTCGGACCATGCGTCCAGGTGGATGGGTGATTGTTGGAAGTTTTTTCGTGGGGTCCTACGGCCGGAGGCGGATGCTGCTCATCTTGAGGTCGTTGGTGCCCTCGAAGACGTACCGGAGGTCGATGCTCTTGCCATCGCATTGCAGCGTGCCCGAGATGTCCGCTGTGTTCCTGCCGTTGGTGTTGTTGACGTTGACGGAACTGTAATTGGGCTTGCAGGAACTATCCAGTTCCAGGCCGGCGATGCCATCCACGAACGACTGTTTGTCCAGCTGGTCCTTGAGTTCCTGCTGCAGGTAGTTGTCGTAGGCCCGCTCCGTATCTCCGGCGACCACCAGGTTGGTGAACTCATCCGCCAGCGACCGCGCCTTCGACGTTGCATTGCCCACCACGTTCACCAGCACCAGTACGCCCACCACGGCCAGGACGATCACGCCCGCAACAATGCCGAGCACAATCCACAGGACCTTCCGTTTTTTTGCAGGCTGCGTGGGCTGCTGGCCATAGGGGTATTGGCCGGGCGGGTACTGTCCCGGCGCGGACTGGCCTTGTGGGTAGGGGTTCTGGGTGCCGGGGTTGGTGTCTTGGGGTCCGCTGTAGGGCGGGTTGCCGGCTTGGGAACCGGCGTACGACGGCGGCTGTTGCCACTGCGGCGGCGCTGCGGGCTGTCCGGGGTACTGTGTCTGCCCGGGATGCTGTGGCTGTCCAGCTTGGTGGGGGTCGTCCGCCTGCGGTCCCTTGCCGGGTGCCGGCGGCACGGGTGGGGGTGGATACTGCCCGGGTTGGTTGGGATTGCGCGGGATGTCCTCGCGCCCGTTCGGTTCTTGCGGGTTGCTCACTACAGTGCCCCTTTCAGCAGCCTGCGGCCGCGCCACCACCTGTTCGGGGCCTTTGCGCGGCCCCCGATGCGTCCATCTGAATCAAACAGCATGCTTGCGTTCCCGGGCAAGAGGACTCCGGCGCGGCTTAGGCCTCGGAACGCCTGCCCAGAAGCGGCTGCACGCGGTATGGAATCATTTCCCGCATGGCCAGGGCAGTGTCCGTCCGCTCAACTCCGTCGCACGCCAGGATCTTGCCGTTGATCCGGTAAAGGTCCTCGGCGTCCAGGGCAACAACGCGCAGGAGCAGGTCCGCGGAACCGGTCAAGCCGTGCCCCTCCAGGATTTCGGGAATGTCGGCCAGTTCCCGCGCCAGGCTGGCGAGCTTTTGCTGTTGGACATGGACGCTGATGAACGCCGTCAGCGGATAACCCAGGGCTACGGGATTGATGCGTCGCTCAAAGGATAGGAAAGCGTGCTTCTTTTCCAACTGGGCCATGCGCGCCTGCACAGTATTGCGGGAGAGTCCGAGCCTCTGTGCCAAAGCCACTACGGTCCCTCGGGGATCCTTGGCCATCGCCGAAAGCAGCCGGGTGTCAGTGCCATCCAAGGGTTGCATAATGCGCAAGATTAGCACGGGCAGCACGCTCCAAACAGGGCAGGATGCTCAATGGCGGCGTGGGTAGTTGTACCCGATGCCCGTTGTGAGTAGGGTCACAAATAACCCGGGCGAAGGTGCCAGGGGGCCGGTCTGCGGCTGGATCACAAGTCCGGCGAGGGCCGACGAACACGAGCCGGAAGGTCGCGATCACCTGTGTTGACGGATAAGGCGGGAAAGGGAGTGGACCAAGCCACTCCGGACCCGGAACAAACAGCGCATCATCCATTGCGGACTGGCGGCAATCTGCTGCAGTTGATATCCCCCGACGGTGAGCGGATCAGCCACCCGGAGTTCGATCTGTGGATCAAGGACATCGGCGACGAGCAGCTCTGTGCCCTTTACGAGGACATGACCGTTATCCGGCGCATCGACACTGAGGCGACCGCACTCCAGCGCCAGGGCGAACTGGCCCTGTGGCCGCCCCTCCTGGGACAGGAAGCCTCGCAGATCGGCTCCAGCCGTTGCCTGCGCGACGACGACTTTGTGTTCCCCAGCTACCGGGAGAGCGGAGTGGCCTACATCCGCGGCGCCCATCTCTCCGAAATCGCCAAGGTCTGGCGTGGCAATGCCTTGTACAGCTGGGATCCGCAGCGCATCAACATGGCTACTCCGCAGATCATCATCGGTTCGCAAAGCCTGCACGCCACCGGTTATGCCATGGGCGTCCAGCTTGACGGCGCCAGCACGGCGGTCCTTGCCTACTTCGGGGACGGGGCAACCAGCGAGGGCGACGTCAACGAGGCCATGGTCTTTGCCGCCAGCTTCCAGGCACCTGTGGTGTTCTTCTGCCAGAACAACCACTGGGCCATCTCGGAACCCGTTCGGCTCCAATCCCATATCCAGCTTGCTGACCGGCCCACCGGATTCGGCATTCCCAGCATGCGCGTGGATGGCAATGACGTCCTGGCGGTCATGGCTGCAACCCGCATAGCACTGGACCGGGCCCGCAAAGGCGGCGGACCGACGTTCATCGAGGCCGTGACCTACCGAATGGGCCCCCACACGACGGCCGATGATCCCACGCGCTACCGGGATGCCAATGAGCTTGAAGACTGGGCCGCGAAGGATCCTATCCTGCGCCTGCGAAGACTGCTGGAGGCCAAGGGGCTGCTCACCGGGGAACTTGAAGCCCAGGTCATGGCCAAGGCCGATGCCGTCGGTGCCGAACTCCGCACCAGCTGCACCACCATGCCGGACCCGGAACCCCTGGACGTCTTCAACCACGTCTACAGCACCCCGAACCCGTGGATTGAACGGCAGAAGGACCACTATTCCCGCTACTTGAACAGCTTCAACGAAACAGTCGAGGAAGGTGCCCTCTGATGTCCAAGCTCACTTTCGCCCGGGCCATCAACGCCGGCCTCCGCAAATCCCTCGAGAACGATCCCAAAGTGGTGCTCATCGGTGAGGACATCGGCACGCTCGGCGGCGTCTTCCGCGTCACCGATGGCCTGCAGAAAGACTTCGGCAAGCACCGCGTGATCGATTCCCCGCTGGCTGAGTCGGGCATTATCGGCACCGCCGTCGGTCTGGCCTACCGCGGCTACCGCCCGGTCTGCGAGATCCAGTTCGACGGCTTTATCTACCCCGCCTTCGACCAGATCGTCAGCCAAGTGGCCAAAATGCATTACCGGACGCAGGGCCGGGTGAAAATGCCCATCACCATCCGTGTTCCGTTCGGCGGCGGGATCGGATCGCCGGAGCACCACTCGGAATCGCCGGAAGCCTACTTCACGCATACTTCCGGGCTGAGGGTAGTCGCCGTGTCCAACCCCCAGGACGCCTACACCATGATCCAGCAGGCCATCGCCTCCGATGATCCCGTGCTGTACTTCGAGCCCAAGCGCCGGTACCACGACAAGGGTGATGTGGACGAAGGCCTGGACCTGTCCATGGCGATGCCCCTGGACAAGGCCGCGGTGGTCAATGCCGGTACGGACGTCACTTTGGTTGCCTACGGACCGCTGGTGAAGACCGCAAAGGACGCTGCGCAGGCCGCGGCCGATGAGGGCACGTCCGTGGAAGTCATTGATCTCCGGTCCTTGGCGCCCGTCGACTATCCGGTGGTCGAAGCTTCCGTCCGCAAGACCGGCCGGCTGGTGATCACGCATGAGGCCGGGCAGTCCGGCGGACTCGGCGCGGAGATTGCCGCGAGTATTACCGAACGCTGCTTCAACTACCTCGAGACCGCGCCGGTCAGGATCACCGGTTTCGATGTTCCGTACCCCTACTCGAAGGTGGAGATGCACCACCTGCCGGACCTGGACAGGATTCTCGACGGCGTTGACCGCGCCCTGGGACGTCCCAACTCACTGAGTGGACTGGAAGGATGACCGCCACCATGATCAAGGAATTCAGGCTGCCGGACCTTGGTGAAGGACTGACCGAGTCGGAAATCCTCAGCTGGAAAGTAGCCGTGGGGGACACCGTGGCGCTGAACCAGGTCATCGCCGAGGTGGAAACGGCCAAGGCCGTGGTTGAACTGCCCTCGCCGTTCGCGGGGGTGGTGGCGGCGCTGCATGAGCAGCCAGGCACGGTAGTGGAAGTCGGCAAGCCGATCGTCTCCTTCGAAGTGGACGATGCTGGTTCCACGAGCGGTGCTGGTTCCACGAGCGGTGCCGGTTCCTCCGGCGGCAAGCCGGCCGGCGGCGGCGCCCCAACTGAGGAAACCACGGCTCCGGCAACCCCCGCCAAACGCGAGCCGAACCTGGTGGGCTACGGCGCCGTCGTCGAACATACCGGACGGCCCACTCGGCGGGTCCGCGGCCAGGCCATGACGCCCGTGCCGCAGGACCGCGTCGAAGCCCAAACAGCGGCACCTGCTGCCCCGGCCGCCGCGAAGCAGCCCGTCGTGCAGCAGCCCGCCGTCGAACAGCCCGCCGTCGAACAGTCCGTCGTGGAGCACGAAGCCGGAGAGCGGCCGCGTTCCACCCCGCCCGTGCGAAAGCTGGCACGGGACCTCGGCATCAACCTCGAAGACGTGGCCGGAAGCGGTCCGCGCGGCCTCATCACGCGTGAGGATGTCCAGAACTTGGCGAAGCCGTCCGGGGATGCTGTTTCCGCAACGCCAGCTCCGAGCGGCGACCGTGAAACGCGCACTCCCATTAAGGGCGTCCGTAAATTCACCGCAGCGGCCATGGTCCAGAGTGCTTTCTCTGCACCGCATGTCACGGAGTTCCTCACCGTTGACGTCACGGCAACCATGGAACTGCTGGCTCGGCTCAAAGGCAGCAAGGCTTTCGAGGGCGTGAAGCTGACGCCGCTCACCATCGCGGCCAAGGCTGTGTTGATCGCGCTGCGGAACAACCCCACGTTGAACTCGCGCTGGGATGAGGAACGGCAGGAGATTGTCCAGTTCAACTACGTCAACCTCGGCATTGCCGCGGCGACGCCCAGGGGGCTGACCGTGCCCAACATCAAGGACGCGCACGGGCTTTCACTTCGTGGGCTCGCCACCGAACTCTCGGAGCTGACGGAAACCGCCCGCGCCGGAAAGACCACGCCCGCCGAACTCTCCGGTGGGACCATCTCCATCACCAACATCGGTGTTTTCGGGATCGACGCGGGCACACCCATCCTCAATCCAGGAGAAGCGGCGATCGTGGCCCTGGGGGCGGTCAGGAAAGCTCCTTGGGTGGTCGACGACGAACTGGCAGTCCGTCAGGTCATGTCCCTCAGCCTGTCCTTCGACCACCGCCTGGTGGACGGCGAACAAGGCTCCCGGTTCCTCGCGGACCTGGGTGCGATCCTGTCCGATCCCGCCATGGTCATGACCATGATCTAGGGCGGGTCGGCGGGTTCTGCTGGTGCGGTGGTTCTGCTGGTCCGGCGGGTTCAGTCTTCCGTGGGCGTGGTCCGGTTGGAATGCACGTGCCGCCAACTGTGCTCGGGTTCGAAACCAAGGATCCGCCGCGCCTTGTCGATGGACAGCATGGTTTCGTGCTGGCCCAGTTCCTTGACCACGTCGACGCCGGGGAACACCTCGGCGGCCAGTTCGGCGCTGCTTCGGCTCATCACCGTGTCCGCGGCCGCGATGATGAACGCTTCGAAGCCCGGAGCGGCGGTCTCCAAGGCCCGGGCAACGGCCTGCGCGCCGTCGCGTGCATCAATGTAGCCCCAGAGGTTCCACTTCCGGAGATTGGCGTCCTGGTCGAAGGAGGGGAATGCGTCGTAATCCTCCGGATCCATGACGTTGGAAAAGCGCAGTGCCGTGATGCTCAAATCGGGGTCCCAGCGGGTGAGCTGGATGGCCATGTGTTCTTCCAGGTGCTTCACCAGTGAGTACGTGCTCTCAGGACGTGCCGGGTACTCCTCGTCCACCGGGATGTAGGGCGGCGGGGTATCGAACGGCAGGCCGAGCACGGTCTCGCTGGAGGCGTAGACGAGCTTCTTGATCCCGGCCCGGCGGGCGGACTGGAAGACGTTGTAGGTGGACAGCATATTGTTCTCGAACGTGGCTGCGTCCGGCGCCAGGCCAGGGGCCGGGATGGCCGCCAAGTGGACCACAGCGTCGAGTCCGTTGTGCCGGTCGTCCAATCCGTGGATGACGTCGGCTACCTGGCCGTAGTTCCGGAGATCCACCGTGACGAAGCCTTGGCTGCGCTGGCCCACCTGGTCAAGGTTGAAGACAGTGTGGCCATCCTGCCCCAGCCGGCGGACCACGCTCCTGCCCAGCTTTCCACTTCCACCGGTGACGGCAATCTTCATGATGAGCTCCCTTCCTGGACCTTCCTGGACCGAGGTGTGACGTTTCAAACCGCTGCACTTCAGCCTAGGTGGACACGGACCCGGTGACAGCCCCCGAAAGTGGTCCTGTGCGTCCTAGGAAAGACAGTCCATGCCAAGCGCGGGCGCGGGTGGCGGCTCAGGCGTAGGCAAGGCTTGGTGGTTGCCGTTGGCTCCTGTCTGCACTCCCGGGTAGTGGCGGAGCGGTGGAGGAGTAGGTGTGGCCGGTGGGGGTGGTGATTTTGAGTTGGTGTCTGTTGCCTGGTTCGGGTTTGGTGCTCCAGCCGGGGTTTTCTTTGGTGTGGTTGCAGTGTTCGCAGAGTCCGGCTGCGTTGGTGAGGGTGGTTTTGCCGCCTTGTGACCAGGGGATGATGTGGTCGTGGTGGCGGATGGGGGCGTCGCAGTAGGGGGTGCGGCAGAGGTTGTCGCGGGTTTGGATGAAGCGGCGCATTCCGGCTGGGAAGAAGCGGGCTCGTGAGTCCATGGCGAGGAGTTCGCCGGTGGTTGGTGCGGTGTAGAGGCGGCGGAGCCAGATGTTGAGCTCGGGGTTGCTGGTGGGGAGTTGCCTTGCCCATTCGGCGGGGACGGTGCCGTAGCCGTCCAGGCGGGCTGGTTCGGAGTCGCTTTGGAGGAGGGTGCGGTCGGTGATGACGAGTTGCAGGTCGATGCCGGTGAAGCCTTGGCGGGTGCCGGTGATGCATTCGGTGAGGGTGTCGGCCATGATTTGGCCGCGTGTGCGGGTGTCGCTGTTGGAGCGTGCGGTGCTGGCTGCGTTGGTGAGTGCTTTGTAGACGGCGACTCCTTGGGCCACGGGCAGGAGTGCGGTGAGGTAGGTCATGGTGTCGGGTGCGGGGCGGAGGCTGACGTGCCGTTCGGTGGTGGCGTGGGCTGCGCGTTGGGTGATGGAGCGGGGGTCGCGGCGGTAGGCGGCGGCTTTGGCGGCGGCGGTGATGGTTTTGTCTCCGGCGCCGTTGAAGGTGCCGGTGTCCGGGGCGAGTTCGTCGTCGACGGCGCAGCGGTCTTCGGCGGAGAGACACGCGGTTTCCTTTACGAGGAGGGTGGCGCGCCATTCGTTGAGTTGTCCTGTTTCGAGGGCTTTCAGGGTGCGGGGCATTTCGGTGACGAGTGCTTTGGCCAGGCCCAGGAGGCGGGAGCCTTTGCTGGGTGATTCGCGCCGGGCCAGGGCTACTTGGGCGGCCACGCCGCGGCCCTGCTCGCTGGCCGGGACCCCGGCGTTGGCTTGTTCCTGCCGCTGTGCCAGGTCAAACGCCACCGCGATCTTGGCCTGCAAGGCGGAGATCGCCGACTTCATGTCCTCAAGAGCCCGCAACTGATCGACCATGATTTTGCTGTCTGCTGCAATCTGCAGCATGCCAATAGCTGTGAGGAGTTGCGCGGTGGTGGGGTCTGCTGCCGGGCCGTGAAGTGGCTCAACCCCTGTTGTCAGGACGCGAGCGTACTCAGGGGCAGGCGACGACTGTTCGGTGTCTGTCGCCTGTAGCAGTTGAGCTCCGTCCATGCCTTAAGTCTTTCAGCTGGCTGAGGCCAGCAGCAGCCCGACTCTGCCCTATGTGGACAACCTTGGATCATCGCGCCCCGCAGCCATCAGCGCAGCGAACGCCATCTGCTCCAGGATCGGCCGGGCGGCCTTTGCCGCGATCCTCCGGCCGTGCTGGCGGACAGAGTGCGGGGTGGAGTTGATCAAGCCGAAGGCGGCGTGGGCACGGACGCGCAGGTCTGCGGTGTCTATGCCGGAGTGGAGTTGCCCCAGGACTTTGACCCACGTTTCCACGTAGGAGCGCTGCAGGGACCTGACCTCCGCCTGGTCGGTCTCGCCGAGGCTTCCGAAGTCCCGGTCCTGGACACGGATCACATCGGGATTCTTCAATGCGAAGTCGACGTGGAATGCAATCAGCCCCCGCAAGGCCGAGGATGGGTCATCGGCCTCCGCAATGACTTTTTGCCCACCGCTTAACAGGTCGCGGCTGACACTGAGCAGCAATTCCGCCAGCACTGCCTGCTTGCCCGGAAAGTGCCGGTACACCGCTGGGCCGCTGACCCCGGCGGCAGCCCCGAGGTCTTCGAGCGAGACCCTGCTGAACCCGTTGTCGGCGAAGAGGCTGGCCGCTGCTGAGAGCAACGCCAGGCGCCGTTCCTCCTTGGCCTGGCTTCGCTGCGTGGTGGCGGCACGGGTGCCATCCACCTCGGCAGGGGGCGTTCCAACCACGTTTTCCTCCTTGGCACCGGCCGCCCCGCGGGGCTGTGCTGGACATCACAGTTAATACAGACTAACCTAAATTTCAGTTACGTGGCACTAACCGAAATGGTCCGCACCTCAGAAACGGGCCGGGAATGGATCAGTGGTCGATGCAGACAATCGCCAGCACGGCAGGTGCCTCAACAGGCTCCTTCCACGCCAACCAGGAAGCCCAAGCGGCGCTCGTGAAGGACTTGAAGGAGCGGCTAGCCAGGGCGGCCCTGGGCGGACCGGAGAAGTCGAGGGAACGGCACGTGGCCCGCGGCAAGCTCCTTCCGCGCGAGCGCATCGACTACCTGCTGGACGAGGGCAGCCCGTTCCTGGAAATCGCCCCCCTGGCCGCGAACGGCATGTACAACGACGATTCCCCGGGCGCCGGGGTCATTGCCGGGATCGGGCTGGTCCACGGACGCCACGTCCTGGTGATCTCCAACGACGCCACGGTCAAAGGCGGCACCTACTATCCGATGACCGTCAAGAAGCACCTCCGGGCGCAGGAAATTGCCCTGGAAAACAAGCTTCCATGCATCTACCTCGTGGATTCCGGGGGAGCGTTCCTGCCGAAACAGGACGAGGTCTTCCCGGACAAGGAACACTTCGGGCGGATCTTCTACAACCAAGCCAAAATGTCCGCCGCCAAGATTCCGCAGATAGCCTCGGTGATGGGTTCGTGCACCGCAGGCGGAGCCTACGTCCCGGCGATGAGTGATGAGACGGTCATCGTCCGCAACCAAGGCACCATCTTCCTGGGCGGCCCGCCCTTGGTGAAGGCGGCCATCGGTGAAATCGTCACTGCAGAAGAACTTGGCGGCGGTGAGGTCCACGCCAAAATTTCCGGTGTGGCAGACCACCTGGCCGAGAACGACCAGCACGCACTGGAGATCGTCCGCGACATTGTGGCGACGTTGCCCAAGCCCGCTGCGCCGGTATGGAACGTGCTCGACGTCGTCCTGCCGCCCGTCGTCGATCCTTCCGGGATCTACGGCGTGGTTCCCACGGATGTCAACGCCCAGTACGACGTCCGGGAAGTCATCGCCAGGCTCGTTGACGGTTCGGAATTCCACGAGTTCAAGAAGGACTACGGCTCCACCCTGGTCACCGGGTTCGCCCATCTGCACGGACATCCTGTGGGGATTGTGGCCAACAACGGGGTGCTGTTCAGCGAATCGTCCCTGAAGGGCGCGCATTTCATTGAAGTCTGCGACCAGCGCGGCATCCCGTTGATCTTCCTGCAGAACCTCTCCGGTTTCATGGTGGGCAAGGACTACGAACAGGGCGGCATCGCCAAGAACGGGGCCAAGATGGTCACCGCAGTGGCCACGGCCCGGGTGCCCAAATTGACCGTGGTGATCGGCGGCAGCTTCGGGGCAGGAAACTACTCCATGTGCGGGCGCGCCTACTCGCCGCGGTTCCTGTGGATGTGGCCGGCCGCGCGGATCTCGGTGATGGGAGGCAACCAGGCTTCCAGCGTCCTGGCCACCGTCAAGCGCGAACAATACGAGGCCCGCGGCGAGGAATGGTCCGCCGAGGAGGAAGAAGCCTTCAAAGCGCCCATCAAACAGCAGTACGAGGACCAGGGGAGTCCCTACTACTCCACGGCCCGGCTCTGGGATGACGGCATCATCGATCCCGCGGACACTCGCCGGGTCCTGGGCATGGCCTTGGACGTGGTGTCCCGCCAGCAACTGCCCGAGACCTCCTTCGGCCTCTTCAGGATGTGACCATGACACTGCCAGCACCCACTGCGAAGCCACTGACCAGGGCCAGCACCCCACCCTTCACCACAGTCCTTGTCGCCAACCGCGGGGAGATCGCCTGCCGCGTGATCCGGACCCTCAAGGACATGGGGATTCGTTCCGTGGCCGTGTACTCCGAGGCGGACAAGCACGCCAAGCACGTGGAGCTCGCGGACACCGCCGTGGCCATCGGCGGCACGGCCCCGTCCCAGAGCTACCTGAAGATCGACGCCATCATCGATGCCTGCCGCCGGACCGGTGCAGAAGCCGTGCATCCCGGCTATGGATTCCTGTCCGAGAATGTGGACTTCGCCAAGGCCCTGGGCGCTGCAGGCATCACCTTCATTGGCCCCGGCGTCGAGGCGCTCGAAGTGATGGGGGACAAGATCCGGTCCAAGAACCACGTAATGGATTTTGGCGTCCCGTGCACGCCGGGCATCGCGAGTCCCGGCCTCACGGACCAGGACCTCATTGACGCCGCCCCGGGCGTGGGCTTCCCCCTGTTGATCAAGCCCTCCGCAGGTGGCGGCGGCAAGGGCATGCATGTGGTGGAGCGGCCGGAGGACCTTCCCGCGATCCTTGGCACAGCCCGCCGTGTGGCAGCCTCCGCGTTCGGGGACGACACATTGTTCCTGGAACGGTTGGTCAGCACGCCCCGCCACATCGAAGTCCAGGTCCTGGCCGATAACCATGGCAACGTCATCCACCTCGGCGAGCGGGAATGCTCTCTCCAGCGCCGGCACCAGAAGGTGATCGAGGAAGCTCCCTCGGCACTGTTCGATTCGCTTCCGGACGGGCAAGCGCAACGGGACAAGATCGGGGAAGCAGCCTGCAATGCGGCGCGTTCCGTGAACTACAGTGGCGCCGGCACAGTGGAGTTCCTTGTCTCCGATGAGCACCCGGATGAGTTCTTCTTCATGGAGATGAACACGCGGCTCCAGGTGGAACACCCGGTCACGGAAATGGTGACGGGCATGGACCTCGTGGAATGGCAGTTGCGGATCGCCGCCGGCGAGCCGCTCACAGTGGCGCAGTCCGACGTCGTGCTTGACGGCCACGCAGTGGAGGCGCGCGTCTACGCGGAGGTGCCGGAGCGGAACTTCATGCCGTCCATGGGTCGGGTGGAGCTGCTGGACGAAGGCGGCACGGACCCGGGGGTCCGGATCGACTCGGCCATGCGGGGCGGGCTTCAGATCACCGGCGACTACGATCCCATGCTCGCCAAGGTCATCGCCTGGGGTCCGGAACGCACGGAAGCCCTGGACGCGCTCGATGCCGCCTTGGCTGGATACACGCTCCTGGGAGTGGACACCAATGTCGAATACCTGCGCCTGCTCATCAACGATCCCGAGGTGCGCGCCGGCCACCTGGACACGGGGTTGATCGAGCGCAAACTGCCGGACATGGCCTTTCGTCACGTCGGTGCCGACGAGGTGACGGCCGCCGGGGTGGCCCGGTGGCTGGGGCGAACCGGTTTCCTTCAGGCCGGACGCGCGTGGGCCAGCCCGGACTCCTGGCGCCTCGGTGCCCCAGCTGCGTGGAGCGCCACGTTCGGCCTGCCTGGCGGGGAAACTGCTACCGCCTGGGTCACCGAAGAGCAGGGGCAATTGAGCGTCAGGGTCGACGCCGGTGCTGGCGTCGGGCGCGCCGCCGCGCCGGTGACCGTACGTGACCACGGTGCAGACCGGCTGGAGCTGGAGATCGACGGCGTCCACGTTACCTTCGCCCTCGGCGCCGCGGATGGTGCCCTCTTCCTCGGCAACGACGGCTGGTCCTGCCGCCTTGAGGTGCTGGACCGCGCCGAGAGGCTTCGGCGGATGCTCGCCGGAATCCAGCGTGAAGAAGGCACCGCCGATCCCGAGGTGCGCTCGCCGATGCCCGGAACAGTGGTTTCCGTCTCAGTGGCGGACGGCGACCCGGTCCAGGAAGGACAAGTGCTGCTCGCCGTCGAAGCCATGAAGATGGAGCACCAGTTGGTGGCCTCCGTGTCCGGCACAGTCCACCTGACCACCACAACCGGCGACCAGGTCAAAGCAGACCAGGTCCTCGCCACGATCCACAGTGCGGCACCCGCCGAAGATCCGGCGGCCGCCACAGACAAGGAAGTCCAGCCATGAGCACTTTTGACCTCTCCGAGGAATACCAGGACCTCAGCGATTCCGTCCGGGAATTCGCCGACGAAGTGGTGGCCCCCGTCTCCGCCAAGCACGACGAAGAACACAGCTTCCCCTACGCGATCGTGAAGCAGATGGGGGAGATGGGCCTCTTTGGCCTGCCCTTCCCCGAGGAGTACGGCGGCATGGGCGGGGACTACTTCGCCTTGGCCCTGGCCCTGGAACAATTGGGCAGGGTGGACCAGTCGGTCGCCATCACCTTGGAAGCCGGCGTTTCGTTGGGCGCCATGCCGGTGTACCGCTTTGGGACCGAGGAACAGAAGCAGGAATGGCTGCCCCAGCTTGCATCCGGCAGCGCGCTCGCAGGGTTCGGCCTCACGGAGCGGGAGGCCGGCTCGGATGCCGGCGGAACAAAGACGCACGCCCATCTTGAGCACGGCGAATGGGTCATCAACGGCAACAAGGAATTCATCACCAACTCCGGAACGGACATCACCGCCCTGGTCACCGTCACGGCCGTGACAGGCAAGGAAGAACGCCCGGACGGCAGCGTCAAGAAGGAGATCTCCACCATCCTGGTCCCCACGGAGACGCCCGGGTTCAAAGCCGAAAAGCCGTACAACAAGGTGGGGTGGAACGCCTCCGATACCCATCCGCTGACCCTGGACAACGTCCGTGTCCCCGAGGCCAACCTGCTGGGCGAACGCGGCCGCGGCTACGCCAACTTCCTGTCCATCCTCGACGAAGGCCGCATCGCGATCGCCGCTTTGGCCACGGGCGCGGCCCAGGGCTGCGTGGATCTTTCGGTGAAATACGCCAAGGAACGCAGCGCCTTTGGGCAGAACATCGCCAAGTACCAGGCCATCCAGTTCAAGATTGCCCGCATGCAGGCCCGGGCCCACACGGCACGCCTGGCGTACTACGACGCCGCGGCCAGGATGCTGGCGGGCAGGCCGTTCAAGACCGAAGCGGCCATCGCTAAGATGGTCGCAGGCGAGGCAGCCATGGACAACGCGCGGGACGCCACCCAGGTGTTCGGCGGCTATGGCTTCATCAACGAGTTCACCGTGGCGCGCCACTACCGTGACTCCAAAATCCTGGAAGTCGGGGAAGGCACCACGGAAGTCCAGTTGATGCTCATCGCCCGCGAGCTGGGTCTGTAACCGCAGGGGAAGGATCAAGGATGATTGACAAGGTTGTTGCCAGCGCCGCGGAAGCGGTGAAGGACATCCCGGACGGCGCGTCGCTCGCAGTAGGCGGGTTCGGCCTGTGTGGCATTCCCGTAGCCCTCATTGACGCGCTCCACCAGCAAGGGACCACGGAACTGGAAACCGTGAGCAACAACTGCGGCGTGGACGATTGGGGCCTTGGCATCCTTCTCAAGGATGGCCGCATCCGCCGGACCATCAGCTCCTACGTGGGCGAGAACAAGGAATTTGCCCGCCAGTACCTCGCCGGTGAACTGGAGGTTGTGCTCACGCCACAAGGCACCCTCGCCGAGAAGCTACGGGCCGGCGGTGCGGGCATCCCGGCGTTCTACACCAAGGCCGGCGTGGGAACCCAGGTGTCCGAAGGTGGCCTTCCGCAAAAGTACGACGCCGACGGAACCATTGCAATCGCGTCCGCACCAAAGGAGGTGCGCACCTTCAACGACGCCGACTACGTGCTCGAAGAATCATTGACACCCGACTTCGGGCTGGTTCACGCCTGGAAGGGGGACCGCCACGGAAACCTGGTTTTCCACGCGGCGGCCATGAACTTCAATCCGCTCTGTGCCATGGCGGCGCGGACCACCATCGCTGAGGTGGAAGAGCTCGTGGAGCCAGGGGAACTGGACCCGGAGCACATCCACACCCCCGGTATCTTCGTCCAACGCGTGGTCCTCGCGCCGACGTCGGAGAAACGGATCGAGAAACGAACGGTGGCCCTGTCCACCACGGCCCAGACCAACCAGGCGGGAGCGTAGCCATGGAAATGAACAGCCTGCAGGATGTACCGCCCCGTCCCGAAGCCGTGCGGCACGAATACCGGCGTGCCGACGTCGAGCACCACGAGGCGAAAGGGTGGACGCGCAACGAACTGGCCGCCCGCGTTGCCCAGGAACTGGAAAACGGCCAGTACGTGAACCTGGGGATCGGCATGCCAACCCTCATCCCGAACTACATTCCGAACGGTGTGGAAGTCATCCTGCACTCGGAAAACGGGATCCTGGGCGTGGGTCCTTATCCGGCCGAGGACCAGGTTGACCCGGACCTGATCAATGCGGGCAAGGAAACCGTGACCACCAACGCCGGTGCCGCCTTCTTCGACTCGGCGTCCTCCTTTGGCATGATCCGGGGAGGGCACGTGGACGTGGCGGTCCTGGGCGCCATGGAAGTGGCGGCCAACGGCGACCTCGCCAACTGGATGATTCCGGGCAAGATGGTCAAGGGCATGGGCGGGGCCATGGACCTGGTGTTCGGCGCCAAAAAGGTCATCGTGATGATGGAGCACGTGGACCGTAACGGCCGGCCGAAAATCGTGCAGGACTGTGCCCTGCCGTTGACCGGCAAGGGCTGCGTGGACCGCATCATCACGGACCTTGCGGTGATCGACGTCGTCAAGGACGAAGGAGAGCCGCGGTTGGTGCTCCGCGAACTGGCGCCGAACGTGACGCTCGACGACGTTCTGGCCGCCACAGGGGCTGAGCTGTTCGAAGAGGACCAGGAACTGACCGTATGACGGACACCAATCCGCGGGTGGTCGAGCAGCGGGGGCTCTATTTCGACGAGCTGGAGGAAGGAGTTGTCTACGCCCACAAACCCGGCCGGACAGTGACAGAGGCGGACAACGTCCTGTTCACGACCCTCACCATGAATACCCAGGCCCTCCACTTGGATGCTGCGTGGAGTTCAACTCAGCCGTTCGGGCAAAGGCTCATGAACTCGATGTTCACGTTGTCCACCATGGTGGGTCAGTCCGTGACGCAATTGACGCAAGGAACCATCGTTGCGCAGTTGGGCCTCACGGACGTCACGTTCCCGCACCCGCTCTTCCACGGGGATACGCTGTACACGGAAACGGTGGTCACCGGCAAACGGCTCTCCTCATCCCGTCCGGGCCAAGGCTTGGTGACCATGCAACACACTGGCCGCAACCAGGACGGCGCCGTGGTGGCCCTGGCAACCAGGACCTGCCTGATGTGGACCAGGGACGCCCACGCGTCCCACGTTTCCGGTCACTGATCCTCGAGCAGCAAGGAACCTCATGCAGCCTCCGTTCACCATGGGCCCAGCCCTCCTGTTCTGCCCGGCGGACCGCCCTGAACGCTTCGGCAAAGCCGCCGACCGTGCGGACGCCGTGATCCTTGACCTGGAAGATGCCGTGGCACAGGCGGACAAGCTGCGTGCACGGGAGGCAATTCTTGCGCAGCAGGGCACCGGCGGCCTGGAGCCGTCCCGGACCATTGTTCGCGTCAATCCGGTGGGTTCGCCCGAGTTCGGGCTCGACCTCGAAGCTTTGGCGGGGACGCCCTACCGAACCGTCATGCTGGCCAAGGCGGAGAGCGCCGCGCAACTAAAGGCCCTCGAGGGTTACCAGGTGATTGCCTTGTGTGAAACCGCGGCCGGAGTCGTCAATGCGCCATCGATCGCTGCGGAACCGAACGTCGTGGCACTCATGTGGGGTGCCGAAGACCTGCTCGCGTCGTTGGGTGGCCTGTCCAGCAGGAACGACGACGGCGGGTACCGGGCGGTTGCGCTGCACTCCCGTTCCGCTGTGCTGCTTGCCGCGAAGGCTGCAGGCAAGGAAGCCATCGACGCTGTGTACGTGAACATCCCGGACCTTGAGGGGCTCGGTGCCGAGTCCCTGGACGCCGTGGCCAGTGGCTTTGGAGCGAAGGCGTGCATCCACCCGAACCAGGTGGCTGTGGTCCGTGAGGCCTACGCGCCCACGGCTGAGGCCGCAGCCCAAGCCGCCGAGCTGCTCGAAGCAGCATCGGCGGCAGGCTCAGGAGTGTTCCAGTTCAAGGGCAAGATGATCGATGGGCCTATCCTCAAGCACGCCGAGTCAGTGCTTCGCCGGGCAGGCCGCTAACCCACCGCGAGATGGCATTTAATGCCAATGTTTCGCGGAAACACTGCCACTAAATGCCATCTCGGCGTGGTGTGTGGGCGCTAGGCGCGTACCGCCGTCGCCAGCTCTGTCAGGGGGACAACGGCTGGGCGGTGGGCCGTGCTGCCAATGGAAACTGCTTGGCCGGACTTGGCGGACTCCAGGACGGATTCCATGACCTCCAGTGCGTGGAAGGCCAATTCGCCGCCCGCGCGGGGTTCCTGCCCGGCAGGCGTTGCCGCGAGGTCGGCGATCCCGAAGCCCCGGCCCGAATCCACATAGCCGGCCGAGACCGGCAGCGTCTCCCAATCCTCGGCGCCAAGTGCGAACAGTTGCACTTCGCCGTCGAAATGGTTGGGATCCGGCACCACAAGCGACCCCTTTTCGCCGTGGATTTCGATGTTGGGACTCTTGGTTTTGACCGCGTCGAAGCTCATGAAGAGCGTGGACAAAGCACCGGAAGCGTGTACCAGGACCCCGGTCACATGCGAATCGATGTTCACCGGAACCTGCTGGCCTTCGCGGGGACCGGAACCGATGGTCCGCTCGGTCCGCGTGTGGCTGGCCGCGCCCAGCACCGAGACGACGGGACCGAGCAGCGTCACGAGCGCCGAGACGTAGTACGGGCCCATGTCCAGGAGTGGTCCGCCGCCGGGCTGGTAGTAGAAGTCGGGGTTCGGGTGCCAGCGCTCGTGGCCCGGTGTGGCCATGGTGGCGGTGGCCGAAACCGGGGCGCCGATGAGGCCGTCGTCGATCGCCTTGCGGGCCGTCTGGATGCCTGTACCCAGGACGGTGTCCGGCGCGCAGCCCACCACCACGCCCGCGGCGCGGGCGGCCTCGAGGACCTGGCGCGCTTCGGAGGTGGTGGCAGCCAAGGGCTTTTCTCCGTAGACGGATTTCCCGGCGGCGATGGCCTTCAGTGCGATCTCTGCGTGGGCTGCCGGGACGGTCAGATTCAGCACCAGGTCGATGTTATTTGCTGCCAGAAGCTCTTCCACGGACATTGCCCGGACGCCGTCGTAGGAGTCGGCCACGGCCTGGGCGCGGGAGGAATCGAGGTCGGCCACGGCCACCAGGTTGATCGACTCGAGGCGGCGGAAGTTGGTGAGGTATTGCTCCACGATCTTGCCGCAGCCGATGATGCCGACGTTCAGGTCTTTGCTGCTGTTCAACGGGTTGCCCACAGCATGCCCCTTTCAATGATGGTGCGGACGTTGGTGTCCTGGAGTACTTCGACGCGGTGCCCGGGGGTGCAGACGAAGATACGGCCCTTGCCCCACCGGCGGGTCCAGATGGCGGGTGAAGTGACTTCGCGGTTCCACGGGTCCCATTCGCGGACCTTCTGGGTAGTGGTGGCCAGGACGTCAATGTAGTCGTCGGCGAGGACCCAATATTGCTCAGTGACCAGGTCGAAGTCGGACAGGCCGGCGGTGATGGGGTGTTCCGCGGCGGCCGGCAGCAGGTTCACTGTGTACGGGACGTAATTGTCCAACTGTTCGCCGATCCGCTCGTCCGGGTGCTTGCCCGGGTGGCAGGCGAACTGGCCGCCTATCAGGTGGAGGTAGTCCGAGTTGTTCCGGTAGGAATCAGCGATTCCACCGTGCCATCCGGCGAGTCCGGTGCCGTTCTCTACCGCCGTCCGCAAGCCCTCGAACTCGTCCTTTTCGATGGTGGACATGGTCATGCACTGCACGATCAGGTCCACTGAGGCCATGTAGTCGGGGTCGGCGTAGATCTTTGGCGACTCTTCCACCCGGACCTCGAATCCCTGGGCTTCCAGGTAGGGGATGAAGAGTTCGGTGGCCTCGACGGGCTGGTGTCCGTCCCAGCCGCCGCGGACCACCAGGGAGCTCTTGGTGTTGTTTGTCATGGTTTCCTTCGTTTCGGGGCGTATCCGTTGGTGTCTATCGCGTGGCGAAAGCGGCATCGAAAGCCGCCGCCGGAGGTTGGATCGTGGCTAGGTCCCGGACCATGGCCAACGCCTGGGGGGCACCGACCAGCCGGTCCATTCCGGCGTCCTCCCATTCGATGCTGGTAGGTCCGTCGTAGCCGATCGCGTTGAGCGTGCGGAAAATCGGTTCCCAAGCGACATCGCCATGGCCGGCTGTGACAAAATCCCAGCCGCGTCGGGGGTCGGCCCACGGCAGGTGCGAGCCAAGCCGGCCGTTCCGGCCATTGAGCTGGCGGACCGATTCCTTGACGTGGACATGGAAAATCTTGTCCGCGAAGTCCTGGAGGAACATCACCGGATCCAGGTCCTGCCAGATGAAGTGGGAGGGATCAAAGTTGAGCCCAAAGTTCTCCCGGTGGCCAATCGCTTCTAGGGTGCGTTTGGCCGTCCAGTAGTCGTAGGCGATTTCGGAGGGATGGACTTCCAGGGCGAATCGGACGCCCACCTCGTCGAACACATCGAGGATGGGGTTCCACCTGTCGGCAAAGTCCTGGTAGCCGCGTTCGATCATGGCCTCGGACGCGGGCGGGAACATGGCAACGCATTTCCAGATGGAGGAGCCCGTGAACCCTGTGACGGTCTTGACGCCCAGCCGGGCCGCGGCCCGCGCCGTGGTCTTCATCGCTTCCGCTGCCCGCTGCCGGACGCCTTCGGGGTCTCCATCACCCCAGACTCCGCGAGAGAGGATGTCCTGGTGCCTTTCATCGATCGGGTCGTCACACACTGCCTGGCCGGTGAGATGGTTGGCGATGGCATGGACGGACAGGTGGTGCTTGTCCAGGATGTCCAGTTTGTTCTGCAGGTAGGCGTCGTCCTCCACGATCCGCTGCGGATCCAGGTGATCTCCCCAGCAGGCGATCTCCATGCCGTCGAAGCCCCATTCGCCGGCCAGGCGCGCGACTTCCTCGAACGGCAGGTCTGCCCATTGTCCGGTGAACAGGGTGATGGGCCGGTTCATGATGCCTCCTCCTCGACGTACTGCCAGCGGCTGGCGTTGTTGGCGCTTTCCTCGACGGCGGCCAGCACCTTTTGGACCTGCAGCGCGTCAGCGAACGACGGCGAGGGCTGCTCGCCTGCGTGGATGGCGTTCACCAGGTCCACCACCTGATGCGTGAAGCCGTGCTCGTAGCCGAGGCCGTGCCCCGTGGGCCACCAATTGGCTGTGTAGGGGTGCGTCGGCTCGGTGACCATGATCTTGCGGAAGCCGGCGTCGGGCTCGAGCGATGCCTCGTAGAACCGGAGGGAGTTCATGTCCTCGAAGTCGAAGGCCAGGGATCCCTTGGTTCCGTTGA
The DNA here is from genome assembly GCF_044748465.1 of Paenarthrobacter sp. NPDC089988. Taxonomy (NCBI): domain Bacteria; kingdom Bacillati; phylum Actinomycetota; class Actinomycetes; order Micrococcales; family Micrococcaceae; genus Paenarthrobacter; species Paenarthrobacter sp. NPDC089988. The sequence continues at coordinate 111,391 of NZ_JBIVGD010000010.1, read as the reverse complement.
GTTCCAGGCGCATGGCGTTCTTGCGCCCCAGCGCGAACCGGGTGGCCTCGAAGATGCCGATGGGACCTTGGCGGGAACCACCGTCGGTGCCTTGCCCGCCCGAGGAGCTGCCGCCGTCGTGCTTTGGCGCGAAACGGGCCGTGAACAGGGCCGCGTCATCTACCGTGACCGGACCTTTGGGCCCGTCCGGGCCGCCTTGCCCGCCGAGGCCTACCAAGTCGCCCGCGAGGGGGCGTTCCTTGACGAACGTTTCCAGAAGCGCGGACACTCCGGTGATGTCCATGCCGGTGATCCACTGGGCAGCATCGATGCTGTGCGCCCCGATGTCACCCAGGGAACCGGAGCCGGACTTGGCTTTGTCCAGGCGCCACGTGAGCGGGGCGTTGGCGTCGGTCAACCAGTCCTGCAGGTACTGGGCCCGGACATGGCGGATGTCACCCAGGCGTCCTTCCTCCACCATCTTTTTGGCCAACGCGAGGGCAGGCGTCCGGCGGTAACTGAAGCCGCACATGGAGAGCACGCCGCGTTCAGCAGCAGCCCGGGCCACCACGGTCATCTTTTCGGCCTCCGCCACGGAGTTGGCCAGCGGTTTTTCGCAGAGCACGTGCTTGCCGGCTTCGAGGGCAGCGATGGCGATGTCCGCGTGCGTGTCGCCCGGGGTGCAGATATCGATCACGTCGATGTCATCGCGGTCCACCAGGGCACGCCAGTCCGTTTCCACCGAGTCCCAGCCGTACTTGGCCGCTGCCGCACGCACCCCGGCCTCAGTGCGGCCGGCCACCGCTGTCAATTGCGGTGAGAGGGGGAGGTCGAAGAAGCGGGGCGCGGTCCGCCACGCGTGGGAGTGGGCGGCACCCATGAAGGCGTAGCCCACCATCCCTACCCGCAAGGGTTTGCTGTCTGCCATGGGAAATCCTTTCTATTTGCTGAATCCGGCGGTCAGGCCGCTGAGCAGTTGGCGGCGACCTACGACGTAGAGCACCAGGATGGGCAATGTGCTCAGCACCACCGAAGCCAGGACGGCCGGAATGTTGACGCTGTATTCGCCCTGGAACGTCCACAAAGCCAAGGGGAGGACGCGCAGGTTGGGGCTTTGGGTGAGCACCAATGGCAGGAGGAAGCCGTTCCACACATGGAGCCCGTTGTAGATGGACACTGTGACGATTGCTGGACGGGTGAGTGGCAGCGCCAGCCGCCACATGGTTTGCCATTCGCTGCAGCCGTCAAGCCGCATTGACTCGAAGAGCTCGTTGGGAACGTCCCGGATGAAGTTGGACAGGATAAGGACGGTCAGGGGGATGGCAAAGGCGATCGAAGGCAGCATGATGGCCAGCAGGCTGTCATAGAGGTTCAAGCGGATGATCATCAGGTAGATCGGGATAATCGTCGCCTGCAGCGGGATGGCCAGCCCCATGAGGAACATGCCATTCACCAGTTTGAGGAACCTGCCGCGGCCACGGACAATCGCGAAGGCGGCCATGAAGGAGATCAGGACCGTGGGGATCACGGCGCCCAGGGTGACCATCACGCTGTTCATGAAGTATCTGGCGAAATCGGATTCGATGACCAACTGGTAGTTCTCGAAAGTGGGCGACGTCGGCGGTGCCAGCGGATTCTGGCCGAAATAGCCTTCGGACGTCTTCAGGCTGGTAATGACGATGTAGTACACCGGAATGATGATGACGGCGAGCCAGATCCAGCCGCCGAGGCCGCCCGGCAGGTTGAGCCGCCGGATGCGAATCAGCAGACCTTGCCGGTTTGCCTGGGGTTTAGCGGCCGAGCCTGCTACCGGCGATTGCTGTTGGGGTGTCAGAACTGTGCTCACGCTACATACCTTCCAATTGGCTGCCCTGCTTGTCCTTGCCTCCGAGCCGCTGGAGGAAGAGCGCCAGCACGAGGCCGATGACAACGAGAATGACGGCGATGACGCTGGCCGGACCCATGAGGTTGGCCCGGAAGCCGCGCAGGTACATGTCCAGGGCCAGGATCCGCGTGGAGTTGCCTGGGCCGCCGCCCGTCAGGACGAAAATCAGGTCGAAGTACGTCAGGGATCCCACCACCATCAACGTTGAGGACGTGATGATGGTGTATTTCAGTTGCGGGAGCGTGATGTGGAAGAACTGCTTGATGGTCCCCGCACCATCGATTTGGGCGGCCTCGTACAAGGACTTGGGAATCTGCCGCACGCCGCCTTGGTAGATCAGCGTGTGGAAGGGGACGAACTGCCAGGCGATGACGAAGATCACCAGGCCAAGGGCAAGTTGCGGCACACCGAGCCAGTCTTGCGCAAGGAAAGGCAGGCCCAGGCCCATGGCCAGGCCAAAGTTCGGGTCGAGGAGGGCCTTGAAGGCGATGGCGACGGCGGCTGAGGACAACAGGAGCGGCAGGAAGTAGAGGACAGCCAGGGCGGCCCGGTACTTCTGGCTCCCGGCGGTGAAGACGCCCAGCAGGAGACTGATGGGGGTTTGGACGAGCCATGAAACGATCATGATCAGGAAGGTGAGGCCCAGTGCGTTGTACAAGCCGGGATCGGCAAGGACGCTGAACCAATTGTCCAGCCCGGCGGCACCGATCGCTCCGATGCCGTCCCAGTTGGCGAAGCTCAGGAAGAGCACACCCACCAGGGGGACCAGGGCGAAGATGACGAAGAAGACCAGCGCAGGCACGGTCAGCCAAGCGAGTGCGGAGTTCTTCCGGCCCTCAGATGCGTCCACAGTCCGGCGGGCCACCGTCCTGGCTGCAGTAGAGGTGCTCATTTGCCCAGGGTTGCGTTCATGTTCTCGGCGAACTGCTGCGGGGTGATCGACTTCAGGAAGAGCTGGTCGATGTTGTTCAGGAGGGCTTCAGCCGCAGTGGGGCTCAGGGCCTGGTCCCAGGACTGTTGGAACGTGGGGGCATTCTTGGCCAGCTCGTAGACAAAGTTCAGGAAGTCCTTGTCCGGGGAGGATGCGAGCTTGTCCTCGATGCCGTTCACGATCGGAACCGAGCCTGAGTTGATGTAGGCGTCAATGACGGTATCGGTCATGATGCCGTCCTTGAAGAACTTCTTGGCGGTCTCTTTTTCCTTGTCGGAGGCCTTCGACGAGATGGACATGTACTGCGCCGGGTTGCCAACGCCGCTCTTGGGATCGCCCTTGCCGCCAGCCACCGTGGGGAACTGGACGAAGCCGAGCTTGCCGTCCTGTACGAAGTTTTGTCCGTCCTTTTTCATGGATCCGTAGGTCCAGGAGCCATGGAGCATCATGGCGGCCTTGCCGGTGAACAGGAGGGCCTGGTCTGCTTTGGAATCCGCCGTGATGGAGGAGAAGCCCTTGATGAAGCCATCGGCCGAGACGAGTTCCTGGATCCTGGTGCCGGTTTCGATCACCGCCGGGTGCTTCCACGCATCAGCCTTGCCTTCGAAAATGGCGTTGAAGACCTCCGCACCTCCGATGCGGTCCAGCAGGTACTCCAGCCACATCATCGAGGTCCAGCGCGACTGGCCGCCCAGCGAGAACGGGGCCACTCCCATGTCGTTGAACGTCTTCACCAAGGACATGATGTCGTCCCAGGTCTTGGGCGGCTGGACGCCGGCCTTCGCGAACAGATCCTTGTTGTAGTAGAGAACGATCGGAGCAATGGCCTGGTTGGGCAGCGCGTAGATCTTGCCGTTGACGGTGGCTGCTCCAAAGGACGACGGGAAGAACTTCTTCTTCAGGTCCGGGTTGGCATCGAACCATGCCGTCAGGTCTTCCACTTGGTTGGCCTCGGCATAGGTCTTAAGGCCGCCTCCGCCCCAGCCGTAGACGATGGTCGGTGCCTGGCCGGCGCCGATGGCGGTCTTGATCTTTGTTTTGTACGCGTCGTTTTGGAAGTAGGTGATGCTGATCTTGTTTTCGGCATTCGCTGCTCCGAAGGCATCCGCTGCCTTCTGCATGATGCTCTGGTTCGGCTCTCCTGTCAGGAACCACATGCTGGCGCCACCACCTCCGCCGGTTCCGCCGGGACCTGAAGTTCCGCAGGCTGTGGTTGCCATGGCCGCGAAAGGCGTGAGGGCAGCGAGGGCCAGGAAGGAACGACGGGAGGACTGGAATTGCTTCATTGCTTCTCCATGTGTTTTCGCATGATTGAACAAGGGAGTATTCGAAATGCTTCGAAAAGTTTCGCAAACCCGATTTAGGTTGCGGTCTAAACTAAAGCGTGAACAGGTGGTCGTCAAGAGCTTCTCTCCGCATTGATGAGTAGATGTTGCCTTGAGGGCGTCGATGCACGATGATCAGAGCACATCGAAATTTTTCGAAAGCAGGACGCATGGGAATCAACAGGGAGTCGCCCAAGCTGACTCTGGCCGCCGTTGCGAAGGAAGCCGGAGTTTCCACGCCGACGGTCTCCAAAGTGGTCAACGGCCGCGAAGATGTGGCAGAAGGGACCCGGGCAAGGGTCCTGGCAGCCCTGCAGCGCACAGGCTATAAATCGCCACTGCAGCGCCGGGCAGTGCCGGAGCGCCGGGCCGTGGAGGTGGTCTTCGATTCACTGAATTCGGCCTACTCCGTGGAAGTGCTCAACGGCATCATGGAGCACGCCGCGGCATCGGACATGGAGGTGATCCTCTCGGTCACCAGCCGGGAAGGTTCCTCACCGCTGGGTCCGGAAGAACGCGCCCAGCGGATGATCGACGACGGCCGCAGCGGAATGATTGTGGTGACCTCCGCCTACAACTCCGCCCAGTTGGAAGCCTTCCAGCGGCGGCAGATTCCCATCGCCGTCGTCGATCCCCTCAATCCGCCACCGGCGGATGTCTGCAGTGTGGGTGCCAGTAACTGGGCCGGCGGAAAAGCCGCGACCACGCACCTGCTGGAGTTGGGGCACCGGCGCATCGCCTTCATCGGTGGGCCCAGCGAGGCCGAATGCAGCCAGGCCCGCCTGCACGGCTACATGGCCGCGCTGATGGCCGAAGGTATCACCGTGGACCACGAGTACGTCTCTGCCGGTGCGTTCCGGCCGTCCAACGGCGTCCGCGCCATGAAAGCCTTGCTTGCCCTAGACAACCCGCCCACGGCCATCTTCGCGGGAAGTGACAGCATTGCCCTGGGCGTCCTTGCGGAGGCGCGGAGGCAGCACGTCAGGATTCCCGACGACATGAGCCTGGTGGGATTCGACGGGACGCACCAGGCCGAACAATCCGTGCCGCCGTTGACGTCCGTCTCCCAACCACTGCAGGAAATGGGGCGGTCGGCCCTGCGGTTCATCCTCCGCCAAATGCATGGCGAGGACATCGACTCCCGCCGGGTGGAACTCGCCACCCACTTAGTCGTCCGCGAGTCCACGGCAGCGCCGCGTGCTTCACACGGGGGCCCGGGCGTCCGCTGATCCTTAACGTCCCCTGATCCTTCAGGCTCAGCGACGATCCTTCGCTTTTGCGTCACGATCGGCTCACCCCGGCCACTTCTGGGTTGTGACCGGTGCGATCTTGGCCAGTCCTGACCACAGGCAGGTCAATCCCGGGACGGGTTTGATCGCACAGGTGAAAGCCAGCGAAGGAGAACCACGTGACCGATCTTCGAACCCCAGGGGCCGCGAAGCAGCCGCCGCACCGTTACCGCTTGACGGTGCCCCACGCGGATGAAGCCGTCATCGCGTGGCTGGAGCTGCAGGACAACCAGTCGCTGTCCATCCGCGTGCTGATCCGGGAAAGCATTGCCCGTCAAGGCTATGTGGACATCGTCAACAGGCCCGTCGTGCAACTCCCCGCCGGCAGAGAACGTCCGGTGGACAGCATCTCCGTTGAAGCTTTCGACGCCGGGCCGGAGGAAACCACGCGTGCCCCTGCCGATCCGGGAGCTGCGCAGGAGAATCCGCCTGCGTCGGCGCCCGTTGACGTCAACCACCTCTTCGCCCAATTGCGGCGATAACGGCGCCCGCCGCACCCCGAACCACACCCACGCACACTGAAGGGACTTTCCCATGACCATTTCGACCAATCTCACCGGCGGCATCGACGTAGGCAACGGCTACGTCAAGGGAATCATTCGCGGACCGCTGGGATCTGGTGGCTCCGATGGCGATGAAATCGACCTTCCCAGCGGCGTGGCACTTATTACCCGGTCCAACGCACTGCCAACACCGGACCGGGAGGCGCCGGCCCGGATGGAGGGCGACTTCTACAACGAGTTGGATGTGAGCTTCGACTCGCCGCTGATAGGTGACCGGTACCGGCGCCTCTTTGGCCTCAGGGCGTTGAGCGCCCAGGGAGCGTTCGAGGAATTCGATGTCATTGGGCACAGGAGCAAGGCCCAGCAGGAACTGAGCAAGATCCTGGTCATGGGCGTGTTCGCTGCCAAGGCGGTCCGTGACCACGTGCGCGCCAACGGCTCATTGCCCCCGGTGGAGGAAGTCCTGAGCGTGCGTGCCCGGGTAGCACTGGCACTGCCCATCGATGAATACCTCTCGCACCGGACCAGCTACGCCGCGGAATTCATGAACGGCGTCCACACGGTGACCGTGCACAATTTCGAGACACCCGTGACCGTCAAGCTGCGCTTCATGGACGTGCAGGTCATACCGGAAGGCGCATCCGCCCAATACGCGATCACCGCCAAGGGCGAGCCCTTGATGGAAGCGATGCTTGCCGATGTCCGCCGCCGGGGCCTGGCCCTGGACGGCATTACCCCAAGGGATGTCCTGGCCGCGCAGCACACCATCGGCATCGACATTGGCGAAGGAACCGTGAACTTTCCGGTCTTCACGGCGGGCCAGTTCAACGCCGACGCGTCCACCACGTTCAAGAAAGGCTACGGATCGGTGCTGACCGATGCCATGAAGGCCATGCGGGACCGCGGATTCCAGACCGGGTTCACCTCCCGCAAACAGCTTTCCGAGTACTTGCACGCTGGGCCGTCGCGGCTGAAGCTGAATTTTTACGATCGCGTCAAGGCATTTGTCGACGAAGAGACCATGTTCTTCGCGAAGGAAGTTGCCGAACAGTTCGGCCGGGTCTTGGCCGTGGTGGGCGCCACCACGGAGGTTGCCTACGTCTATGGTGGCGGAGCCGGAGCGGGGGCTGTCAAGGAGTACCTGTACAGCGCCCTCCTGGCCAAGGCCGCGGAGATGAACAGCGAGGATTCATTCCCCACCTTGTACCTGGATTCGAGCTACTCCCGGCACCTCAACCGCGAAGGCCTCTATATCGCGGCCGAAGCAGTGGAACAGAAAGCCGTGACCGTACCAACCAGCAAGCGGAGCAGCAAGCGTGCGTTGCCTGAGGAAAGCCAAGGACTGGTGGACGCCACGGTTTAACGCAGGACGGCTACGGCAACCACTGGCGCCTGGAATCAAGGGACAACGGGGGAATGGCCTCGTACAAGGGCACGCGTACCCAGCGTTGGCCGGTTTCCCTGAACTCGGCCCGGCTGGCGAACCGGTACAGGAAGGTGCGCACCCGCACCCAACGCGGGCGTTCGCCGTCGAACGGGTCATGGCGAAGCAGCCCCAGCGTTGGCGCGTCGGCCGCCAGGAGCTTGTCCAGGAAAGCGTAGAACCAGTCCTCGTGCACGGTTCGCAGGGGTAGGAACCACATGAGCCAGTCCAGGTGGAGGTGATAGGGCGCCCACTGCCGTGGCAACCGGCGTACATCGCCGGGCTTGCCTTTGAAGCCGTACTCCAGCCAACGATCGTCCGGCGCGTCCGGTTGCTCGTCCAGCGTCCCTTCGACCACCACTTCGATACGTTGCTTGGTGACCGTTCCGAACGCTCCGTAGGCGTTGACCAGGCGCCACCGGTTAAAGCTTGCATTCATGAGCTGCCTGCGCGAGAACAGGTTGCGGAGCGGGCGGTAGCTGAGGACCAGCAACAGTGCCGTCACGGCCAGTACGACGCCGGTCCACCAGGCCGGGGATTGGGCGCCCGGGTGCCACTCAAGCGGAATGAAGGGGAACACCGCGTGGGCCACGGGGTCGCTCACGGCGGCGAACGCCAAGGTGATGGCCGCCCAGTTGAGCCAGGCGAAATTGCCGCTGGCCACCAGCCATAGCTGGGTGAGGATGATGATCCCTGCGGCGATGCTGGCGAGCGGCTGGGGTGCGAACAGGAAGAAAGGGACCACCAGTTGGGCGAAGTGGTTGCCGGCCACTTCCACCTTGTGCAGTGGCCTGGGGAGCAGGTGCGCCTGGCGGCTCAGGGGCCCGGGCATGGGCTGGGTCTCATGGTGGTAGAACATGGCCGTCATGTCCCGCCACTCCCTGCCGCCACGGATCTTGATCATGCCGGCGCCGAACTCCAGCCGGAAAACAAGCCAAACGAGCAGGAGCAGGATGGTGGTAGGTGGGGGAGTCTGGTCTGAGCCGAGGAACGCCACGGTGAAACCGGCCTCCAGCAAAAGGATCTCCCAGCCGAAACCGTAGAACGTTTGCCCCACATTCACGACCGACATGTACAGGAACCACAAGGCAAGGAACGCCAGCATGGGTACCCAGGGCGGCCCTGCTTGTGGGACGCCGAACACAAGCGTCGCCGAGACGGCCAGGCCCACCCAGCAGACCAGGCGCAGCAGCCGGTCCGAATAGCGCCAGCGGAACAGGGTGGGCCTGGACATCCGCCGCACCATGTCCACGAAGTCCGGAGCGGGAAGCAGGCCGCGCTCGCCCAGGAGTACCGGGAATTGGTTCAGCGTGGACAGGAAGGCGAGGAAATACAGCGCTGCGGTTCCACGTTGCAAGACCTGCCTCGCGAACTCGTAATCCCGTGCGTCGAACCAGGAAAGCCACTCCACGATTCCCACGCTACGCCCGCGGGCCCGCGGTCAACAGGGTCGCCACCTGCGGGTGCTGCGGCGTTCTCCGGGCATCGCGGCTACTGGGATACTTGAAGCATGCAGCCGCGAAAGATCGTCATCCTCGGGTCCACCGGTTCCATCGGCACACAGGCCATCGAGGTGATCGACGCCGCGCCGCACCTTTTCGAAGTAGTGGCCCTCAGCGCCGGCGGCGGAAACCCGGAGCTGATTGCCCGGCAGGCCGTGCACACGCGCGCGCAGGCCGTTGGAATCGCCAGGGGCGACGGCGGGCAGTTACGCCAGCTGATCGCCGGGTACGCGGCGGCTGCGGGCCTTAATAGCTACGAGCCGGACATCTACGTGGGCCCGGACGCTTCAACGCACATTGCGGCCATCGCCTGTGACGTGGTCCTCAACGGCATCACGGGCTCCATCGGGCTGGCTCCAACACTGGCTGCCCTGGGCTCAGGTGCCACGCTGGCGCTCGCCAACAAGGAGTCCTTGATTGTTGGCGGCGCCTTGGTGAAGGCGGCCGCCCGGCAGGGCCAGATTGTCCCCGTGGATTCGGAGCACTCCGCCATCGCCCAATGCTTGCGTTCCGGCTCGGCCGGGGAAGTGGACAAATTGATCCTTACCGCTTCCGGCGGTCCCTTCCGGGGACGGACCCGGGAGCAACTCCATGAGGTCACTCCGCGGGAAGCCTTGGCGCACCCCACCTGGGACATGGGTCTCATGGTCACCACCAACTCCGCCAGCCTGGTGAACAAGGGGCTGGAAGTGATCGAGGCACATTTGCTGTTCGATGTTCCCCTGGACAGGATCGATGTGGTGGTACATCCCCAGTCGGTGGTCCATTCCATGGTCCAGTTCGTGGACGGCTCCATCATCGCGCAGGCCTCACCACCGGACATGCGGCTGCCCATCGCGTTGGGCCTTGGCTGGCCGGACCGGGTGCCACGCGCCGCCCAGGCATGTGACTGGACCCAAGCCACCAGTTGGACTTTCGAACCCCTGGACTCTGCAGCGTTTCCCGCCGTTGACCTGGCCAAGGACGCCGCGAAGCAGGGGAGTACCTTCCCGGCCGTGTTCAACGCAGCCAACGAGGAAGCCGTGGAGGCGTTCCATGACGGCCGCATCCGTTTCACCGACATTGTGGATACTGTGGAGTCCGTCCTCAGCGAACATTCAGGGTCCTCCGAGCTAACGGTGGAGTCGGTGCTGGATGCTGAAGTGTGGGCACGCGCCCGTACCCACGATCGTTTAGCCACCAGCACCTTGTAGCGATACCTACCCAGCCTTGATGGAAGCAGTCCCAGCCGCATGAGTCCCGTCCTTCTCTTCATCCTCGGAGTCGTTTTCGTCGCCATCGGCGTCGCGGTCTCCATCGCGCTTCACGAAGTGGGCCACTTGGTTCCCGCGAAGCTCTTCAAGGTGCGCGTGACCAAGTACATGATCGGCTTCGGGCCAACCCTGTGGTCGCGGAAGAAGGGCGAGACGGAGTACGGTTTCAAGGCACTTCCCTTGGGTGGCTATGTGGCGATGATCGGCATGTACCCGCCAAACAAGGAAGACGGCGGTGTCCGCCCGTCCAGCACGGGCATGTTCCAGACCTTGGCTTCCGAAGCCCGTTCCGTAGCGCACGAGGAAGTGGGCCCCGGTGACGAGAACCGGGTGTTCTACAAGCTGCCGGTGTGGAAGAAGATCATCGTCATGCTCGGCGGTCCCGCCATGAACATGCTCATTGGCCTGGTGCTCACGGCCGTCCTCCTCATGGGATTCGGCACCGCCCAGGCAACCACCACCATTGCCGACGTCTCCAAATGCCAGGTGGCCGCAGGGCAGACCGTGGACCCCGATTCCGCCGACTGCAAGCCCACCCCGGCCGCCGCGGCTGGCCTCCAGCCCAACGACACCGTCAAGACCTTCGACGGGAAACAGGTCACCAGTTGGGACGAGCTCACTGGCTGGATCCGGGCTTCCGCAGGCAAGGAAGTTCCGATCACCGTGGAACGCAATGGGTCCGTCGTATCCACCACGGTCACTCCGGTCCTCTCTTCCCGTCCGGTCATTGGTACCGACGGCCGGCAGGAGCAGGACGCCAGCGGCGTCCTCAAATACCAGGAGGTCGGATTCCTGGGCATTGGCGCCCAAAGCGCCTTGGTGCCCCAACCGGCGTCGAGCGTTTTGCCCATGGCCGGGGAGAACATCAAGCAGATTTCCGGTGTGATCTTCAACCTGCCCGCCAGGGTGGTGGGCGTCGCCAAGGCCGCCTTCAGCGAAGAGCCCCGGGACCCGAACGGCCCCATCAGCGTGGTGGGCGTGGGGCGCGTGGCCGGTGAAGTCGCAGCCATGGAACAAGTGCCGTTGCAGGCGAGGATTGGCACGCTGGTGGGGCTGCTCGCAGGCCTCAACTTCGCTTTGGCGATCTTCAACCTCATCCCCCTGCTTCCGCTGGATGGCGGCCATGTTGCCGGCGCGCTCTATGAAGGCGTTCGACGCCGGGTGGCCGCCTTGTTCGGCAAACCCGACCCCGGGGCGTTCGACATCGCCAAGCTGCTCCCGGCTACCTACGTGGTGGCCGCGCTCCTGATGGCCATGGGCGCGCTGTTGATTTACGCGGACATCGTCAAGCCGGTCAACATCTTTGGCTAGGCCGATTGGCGGGACCTTCCGATGGCGGATCATGCCGCGGAGCGGGATAGGCTAACTCCATGACTGTTTTCGCTGTTGAGTATGTGTACGTCGCCGAATCCGGCGCCCTCCGCGATGAAGCCCGCCCCGCCCACCGTGCCTGGCTCGGCGATCTGGCAGAAGAGGGCAAGCTCCTCGCTAGCGGCCCGTACGGTGACGGCGCAGGCGCGCTCCTCGTCTTCAAGTCCAAGGATGAGGCCGAACTCAATGAACTCCTGAAGAAGGACCCGTTCGCGGACGCTGGCGCCATTGCCGGAATCCGCACCACCGAATGGTCCCCGATCATCGGCCTCCTCTCGGACCACGTGTCCTAGTCCGGGCATCCCACCGCCAGATACACCCCAAACCCAAGGAGTCCACGTGACCTCGGTCAGCCTGGGAATGCCAGCAGCCCCACCACCCGTCCTTGCCCCGCGCCGTAAGACGCGGCAAATCAAGGTTGGGTCCGTTGGTGTTGGCTCCGATTACCCCATCAGCGTGCAGTCCATGACCACCACGCCCACCACGGACATCAACGCCACGCTCCAGCAGATCGCCGAGTTGACGGCCTCCGGATGCGACATTGTCCGTGTTGCGTGCCCCTCCGCGGACGACGCCGAGGCGTTGCCGATCATCGCCCGCAAGTCCCAGATACCCGTCATCGCGGACATCCACTTCCAGCCGAAGTACGTGTTCGCCGCCATTGAGGCAGGCTGCGCCGCGGTCCGGGTCAACCCGGGAAACATCCGCAAGTTCGATGACCAGGTCAAGGAAATCGCAGCCGCTGCCAAGGACCACGGCACGTCCATCCGGATCGGGGTGAATGCCGGCTCGCTGGAGCCCGGCATCCTCAAGAAGTACGGCAAGGCCACTCCGGAAGCACTGGTTGAGTCGGCAGTCTGGGAAGCCTCGCTGTTCGAGGAACACGGATTCCACGACTTCAAGATCTCCGTGAAGCACAACGATCCCGTGGTAATGGTTGCTGCCTACGAGATGCTCGCGGAGAAGGGCGACTGGCCCCTGCACCTCGGCGTCACCGAAGCCGGCCCCGCGTTCCAGGGAACCATCAAGTCGGCCACCGCCTTCGGAGCTTTGCTGTCCCGTGGCATCGGCGACACCATCCGCGTCTCCCTCTCCGCACCGCCGGTGGAGGAGATCAAGGTGGGCAACCAGATCCTGCAGTCCCTGAACCTGCGTCCGCGCAAGCTGGAGATTGTCTCCTGCCCGTCGTGCGGCCGCGCCCAGGTGGATGTCTACACCTTGGCCGAACAGGTCACCGCCGGACTGGAAGGCATGGAGATTCCATTGCGCGTCGCCGTCATGGGCTGTGTGGTCAACGGACCGGGCGAGGCCCGCGAAGCCGACCTCGGCGTGGCTTCAGGCAACGGCAAGGGCCAGATTTTCGTGAAGGGCGAAGTCATCAAGACCGTGCCCGAAAGCGAAATTGTTGAGACACTGATCGAAGAGGCGATGCGCATCGCCGAAGAGATGGGGGAGGCCGATGGCGAAGATGCTGTCAAAGGTAGCCCCGTGGTTAGCGTCTCGTAACGGGACCGGCCTGGGCGTCAGGGTGCTCGGCGGTGCCGACACTCTGGCCCTTCGCGCGCTTGCGAACCAAGACCCCGTAGCCAACGTCTTCATCCTCGCCCATCTGGACAGCGTGGGGACGGCCGCGCCCACCAGCGGCGGAGCCAGCGTCATCGGCGTGTTCGACGACGACCGGCTCCTGGGCGCTTGTTGGGCGGGGGCCAACCTGGTTCCCGTGCAACTGGACCCCGAATTGGTGGGCGACGTGGCAACGGCCGCCCACCAGTCGGGTCGCCGCTACGCATCCATTTTCGGGCCTGCGGAAACCGTGCTGGCCCTCTACTCACGGTTCGAACAACTGGGCCACTATGCGCATGAGGTTCGTTCCCGGCAACCGCTCCTGACCATTTCCGGTTCACCGGCTATTCCGGCAAACCCGTCCCTCACCTTCGGGACCATGGCGGACTTCGACGCCATCCTTCCGGCCTGCGCCGCCATGTTCGAGGAAGAAGTGGGGTACTCGCCGTATCTGGGTGGCCAGGACTTCTACAGCCGGCGCGTCGCAGGGCTCATCCGCCAGGGTCATTCCCTGGTTCACATCGATGCCCGGGGCACGGTGGTGTTCAAGGCCGAACTCGGCGCAGTCACGCAGGACGTGACCCAGGTGCAGGGCGTCTGGATGAATCCGGACCTTCGTGGCCGCGGCCAGAGCGCAGGCTACATGGCCGCCGTCGTCAATCTTTCCCGGACCTTCGCCCCGGTGACGAGCCTTTACGTGAACGACTACAACTCGAAGGCCCGGGCAAGCTACGAGCGGGTGGGCTTCAAGCAAGTGGGAATGTTCGCGACTGTGTTGTTCTAGGGCCCGTCCAGCTCGCCCGTCAGGTACCGGTGGATGGTGGGTGTCACCATGCGCACCACGTCGTCTTCGGCGGCGGACGCCAACGGTTCCAGCCGTACAACGTAGCGAGCCACCATGAGGCCGATCAGCTGCGAGGCCACCAGGTTCCCGCGGAGCCTGGCTTCCTGCTCGTCCACGGGAAGGCCCGTGGCGATCCGGGCCAGGACCGTCCTGCTCACCATTTCGCGGAGGAGCGCCGTTTTCGCCTTGGAGCCGATGGTGCCCCTGACGAAGGCCACCAATGCGTGCTGCGCGGGCCCTTCCCACAGCCGCAGGACCGCTTTGACGATTGCCTCGGCACGGGCTGAAGGGTCAAGGGCGTCGACGCCGGCCAGGACCTCGGCAGGGTTCGCGGGCAGCTCCACGCTCGCGGCGAAAAGTTCGTCCTTGCCTTTGAAGAAGTGGTGCACCATGGCCGGATCCACGGAAGCTTCGCGGGCGACCTGGCGCAGGCTGGTGCCATCGAATCCCTGCTCGGCGAACAGTTTGCGGGCAGCGGTGAGGATGGCCTCCCTGGAATGGTCGCCGGCTCCCCGGCGGCCCCGGCGCAAGGGCTGCAGACTCATGCAGTCTGCCTCCGTAGCGTCAGGGAGGCAAGGACCAGTACTCCCACCACGATTGCTCCCATCACCAGCGTGTCCTGCCAGAGTACCTGCGTTGCGTCGGCGTTTCCCGCGATCTCCTGCAGCGCGTCCACGGAGAAGGTCAGGGGCAGGACACCGGAGATCGCGTCGAGGACGTCGTTCATGTGGTCGCGTGCCACGAACAGACCACACAACAGGATCTGCGGCACCACCACCACCGGCATGAACTGCACGGCTTGGAACTCGGTCCGGGCGAAGGCTGAGCACAGCAATCCCATGGCAACGCCCAACACGGCGTTGATCACGGCGATCATCACCACCAAACCGGGACTGCCCTTGATGTCCAGGTTGAAGACCCAGTAGGCCACGGCCGTGGCCACCAACGACTGCAACGCTGCCATGATGGAGAATGCCAGGGCGTAGCCGAAGAGCAGGTCTGCCTTGTGGATGGGCGTGGTGAGCAGCCGTTCCAGCGTCCCCGACGTCCGCTCGCGGAGCATGGTGATCGACGTGACCAGGAACATGACCACGAACGGGAAGATCGCCAGCATCATGAGCCCAACACGGTCGAAGGTGCGCGGGACGCCCGGAGGCAGGGTCTCATTCTCAAAAAGAAAGTACACCGCCGCCAGCAACAGGGCCGGCACCACCAGGATGAGGCCCACGCTGCGGTGGTCGTGCCGCAATTGGCCCAGGACCCTGACAGCGGTGGCCAGCGTCATGCGCGGATTCATGATGCCACCGTCCTTTCCTGCCGGCCCAGCGTCGGGGCGGAAGTCCCCTCGGCCTCCTTGATCATGGTCAGGAACGCCCGTTCCAGGTCTTTGCTCCGCCCGCGCTCGGCGAGTTGGTCCGGAGTCAGTTGTGCCAACAGCAGCCCGTCTCGCAACAGCAGGAGCGAGGAACAATGCGATGCCTCTTCCATGACGTGGCTGGACACCAGCAGTGTGGTGCCTGACTCCGCCATGGCGGCGAAACGTTCCCAGAGCTCCGCGCGCAGTACCGGGTCCAGCCCAACGGTCGGTTCGTCCAGGACCAGCAGTTTCGGGCGGGATACCAGCGCGCACGCCAGCGAAACGCGGCTGAACTGCCCGCCGGACAGGTCCGCGGCCTTCCGGCGGGCAAAGTCCTGGAGCCCGACGGCGGCAATCGCCTCGGTGGCGTCGGCCGACGTCGCGCTGTGCATGGCTCCGAAGTACCTGACGTTGGCTTCGACACTCAAGTCCCCGTAGACGCTGGCGCCCTGGGTGACATAGCCGACGTCGTGCCTTAGGGCCGCGCTCCCGGCAGGCAGTCCCAGGACTGTGAGGGAGCCGCGGGTGAGGCGCTGGACGCCGACTATGCCGCGCATGAGCGTTGTCTTGCCGCTGCCGGAGGGGCCAAGGAGCCCCGTGATCAGGCCGCTGCCAACCGTGAAATCGAGACCGCGGATAATCCTGGTCCGGCCACGCGAGATGTGAAGTCCTGATGCTTCGATCGCACTGGCCTGCGTCCCTCCTGCGTGCTTGGCAATGTAGGACATGGCGACCTCCGAAACTGACAATTCACCACCTGATGAAATAAAAGTAGGTCCGTGCCCCTCTCTGGTCAAGGCCGGGTCATGCCCGGGAATCCTTGAAAAGGTGTCTCCAATCACATACATTCGTCCCTAGCCGTGTCGTTGGGGTGCGGGTGGCCGGGGGGAAATCATGACGTTGACCTTGAAGGTTGCTACACGCAGCTGCGCCATCCGTGAGTTCGGCAATGACCAATGCTTCCCAGTCGCAGGCGATCCCATTCCGCTGGAGGGAATGGGGGACTAGTCCCCGGACAGAGTCTGCGGCCGGCCGGCCGTTGAGCCACGCCATCGCAGGATGACCAGCCGGATTCGGCCAGGGGCTTCCAGACGCGAGGGCGTGGCTCTTCTGTGTCCCGCGTTCCGGAGGGGCGCCGCGCAGCCGGTAGATTAGTACACAGTTCTTTTTGCCCTGACTGCCATAGAAACGGATAGGTACCCGTGGTCCTTCGCCTTTCCCAGTTGTTCCTGCGCACCCTGCGCGAAGATCCCGTCGACGCCGAGGTGGCCAGCCACAAGCTCCTGGTCCGTGCCGGCTACATCCGCCGCGCCGCCCCCGGCATCTACACCTGGTTGCCACTGGGCCTGAGCGTGCTGCGCAAGGTGGAGGAAATCGTCCGCCAGGAGATGGCAGCCATCGGTGCGCAGGAAGTGCATTTCCCGGCCCTCCTGCCCCGCGAACCCTACGAGGCCACCAACCGCTGGACCGAATACGGCGAAGGCCTGTTCCGCCTCCAGGACCGCAAGGGCGCCGACTACCTCCTGGCACCCACGCACGAGGAAATGTTCACGCTGCTGGTCAAGGACCTTTACTCGTCCTACAAGGACCTGCCGCTGAGCATCTACCAGATCCAGAACAAGTACCGCGATGAGGCACGTCCGCGGGCGGGCCTCCTCCGCGGCCGCGAGTTCATCATGAAGGACTCCTACTCCTTCGACGTCGACGACGCCGGCCTGGACGCCAGCTACGCGGCCCACCGTGCTGCCTACCTCAAGATCTTCGAACGGCTCGGACTGGAAGTCATTCCGGTCGCGGCCACGGCCGGTGCCATGGGTGGCTCCAAGAGCGAAGAGTTCCTCTTCCCCACGGAGATCGGCGAGGATACTTTTGTGCGCTCGGCGGGCGGCTACTACGCCAACGTTGAGGCCGTCACTACGGTGGTTCCGGCTGACATCGACTTCAGCAACGCCCCCGCAGCGGAGGTGCTGGACACCCCGGATACTCCCACCATCGAAACGCTGGTGAACGCAGCCAACCAGCTCGCGCCCCGCAGCGAGGCCGACGGCGGCGCCTGGACTGCCGCTGACACGCTCAAGAACGTCGTCCTCGCCGTCACGCTTCCCACGGGTGAGCGCCAGATCGTGGTCATCGGCGTTCCGGGCGACCGCGCCGTTGACCTGAAGCGGGTTGAAGCGAACATCGGGGCCTTCCTGCCGATCGCCGGAGAGATCCAGCTCGAGGCTGCGAACGAGGAAGACCTCAAGAAGCTGCCGTGGCTCGTCAAGGGCTACATCGGGCCGGGCTTGTCCTTGGAAGAACCCGTCCTTGGCCTTGAAGGTTCCTCGAAGCTCCTGTTCCTGGTCGACCCCCGTGTTGTCTCCGGAACTGCCTGGGTCACCGGCGCCAACCAGGACGGTAAGCACGTCTTTGGGCTCGTTGCCGGACGGGACTTCACGTGGGACGGGGTCATCGAAAGCACGGAGGTCCGTGCCGGTGACGAGGCCCCCGACGGCTCGGGTCCGCTGGAAACCGCACGTGGCATCGAAATGGGCCACATCTTCCAGCTTGGACGCAAGTACGCCGAGGCACTGGACCTCAAGGTGCTGGACCAGAACGGCAAGCAGGTAGTGGTGACCATGGGCTCCTACGGCGTGGGTGTCACGCGCGCCGTCGCAGCCCTCGCCGAAGCCAACCATGATGACCGCGGATTGGTTTGGCCGCGAACCGTGGCCCCCGCCGACGTCCACGTGGTGGCCGTTGGCCGTGGCGACGAAATCTTCGAGGCCGCGGAGAAGCTGTCCGCCGAGTTGCAGGACGCCGGACTGGACGTCATTTATGATGACCGTCCCAAGGTTTCCCCGGGCGTGAAGTTCGGCGATGCCGAGCTCCTGGGCGTCCCCACCATCCTGGCCGTGGGCCGCGGACTGGTTGACGGCGTCGTGGAGATCAAGGACCGCCGCAGCGGCGACGCCGAGAACGTGTCGGTGGACAAAGCCGTGGACTACGTGGTCAACGCCGTCCGCGGCCGTTGATCTCCGGCTTCGAGTCGATCCAGCTCACCACGGTCATCCTGATCGTGGTGGCTGGGTTCGCCGCCGGCTGGGTTGACGCCGTGGTGGGTGGCGGGGGACTGATCCAGCTTCCGGCACTGCTCCTGGTCCCGGGCATCACGCCCGTCCAAGCCTTGGCCACCAACAAGATGGGCTCGATTTTCGGCACCACTACGAGTGCCGTAACCTTCTACCGGCGCGTCGGTCCCGATCTCAAAACAGCCGTTCCCATGGCCGTCATCGCCTTGGCCGGAAGTTTTGGCGGAGCCATTCTGGCAGCGTCATTGCCGGCCAGCGTTTTCAAGCCCATCATCGTGGTGGCGCTCATCGCCGTCGCGATCTTTACGGCACTGCGCCCCAACGCCGGCGAGCTGACGGCGCTCCGGCACGATGGCCACAAGCACTATGTGGTGGCATGCCTCATTGGAGCAGCCATCGGCTTCTACGACGGCCTGATTGGCCCGGGAACGGGCTCGTTCCTGGTCATCGCCCTGGTGTCGGCCATGGGGTACGCCTTCCTCGAGGCCAGCGCCAAAGCCAAGATCGTCAACATGGCCACCAACGCCGGGGCTTTGATCTTCTTCCTGCCGCATGGCTCCCTGCTGTGGGGACTAGGGCTCGTGCTGGGCCTGGCCAACATGGCCGGCGGGTACCTCGGTGCCCGGACTGCCGTGGCCAGGGGAAGCAGCTTTGTCCGCATCGTTTTCCTGGTCGTGGTTGCCGCGCTCATCATCAAGCTCGGCGTGGACGTCTGGAACGACAACTTCGCATAGGCCTCAGGTGACCGCCCCGCCCGGACCGGGGAGGTCGTGCGCGGACGGGAGGTCCGCCAATGCCTTGCCGGCGAGCGTACTGGCCACCCAGAGGGAACGGGCCAGATCGCCCGCATGCCCCGGTTTCCGGGCGTACCACAGGGCATTGTCCACTTCCCTCGCGACGCCCCATTGCCGGGCAATTTCCGGGTCCAGGCCAGCGGCGAGGCTGAAGTCGGCACACCGTTCCCGCAAAGCCGTCTCCGGTGAGGTGCGCGGGAGATCCTTGATGCGGTTCCACAGGACCGGCGCAACCCCGAACTCGGCTTCGCCAACCTGCGGCTGCGGGTCGATCGCAAGGTATTCGCCGCCGTCGCGCGCGGCAAGGATGTTCATGTAGTGCAGGTCGGTGTGTACCAGCACGTCCCTGCTGGAACGGCGGCCAACCGCTCCCCGGGTCTGGCAGACCTCGAGGGCTGCCTCCAGCAGCCAGCGGGGGAAGGGGCGGTTGAGCTGTTCCCAGTCCTGAGGCAGTTCATCACTCCAACGCTCCGCCGTCGCGGCCACGTGCTCGAACGCCCGCCACTGCGGCCGCTCGTCGGGGCTGATGGAGAGGCGACGCGTAATGCCACCCCAGGCATCGCGGGCCACATCCAGGGGAGCGTCCTGCAGCCAGGCAGAGGCATCAAGGCGCTCGAGCAGCATGGAGCAGCTGCCTGCATCCGACTCCAGCATCCGTACGGCCCCGTGGCCGTTCCACAGGGTCAACGCATGCCGCTCCACCAAGGCTTCGTCATGGGGGTAGGCGATCTTGAGGGCGCCCTGGGCGCGGTCCCGGAGGACAGGAACCACCAAGGCGCCGTGGCCGCTCCAAGGTTCCGTTCCCGGGGCCAGGTCCACCGTCAGGTTCCACCGGTCCAGGGAGTCCCGGATGAGCCCAGGCAGGCTTGCCAGCCAGTCGCGTCCCGCGGAATCGCGGTTGTACCTGGCGTGCAGCTCGCCCGGGATGGGGATCATGGCGTGGATTCTCACGCGATCAGCCTAGCGCCGCGGCGCTCCCGGGCTGTCAGAAAACGCCGCTGGCGCCCAATAGGCTGCCGATGGAGAACGTCGCGGCCAGCGCCAGCGCACCGCCCAGGACCACCCGCGCAGCCGCCCGGAACCTGGAGGCACCGCCGATCCACGCACCCACGGCACCCGTGACCGCCAGGGCGAGCAGCACTGCGGCGAACGTCAACGGCACCCTAAGGCCGGGAGGCGGGAGGAGGATGGCCAGCATCGGGAGGATGGCTCCGAGCGTGAAGGCGACCGCGGAAGCGAGGGCAGCATTCCATGGGCTGACGATGTCGTCCTCCTGGATGTTCAGCTCGGCGGACAGGTGGGCGGCCAACGCATGAGCCGGTGGGCGAGGTCGTCGCGGTGTGGTTCGTTCCCGTGCATCGTGGCAGGTCCTGCTGAAGCCATGCACCCAGCCAAGCACCGCCATGCAGTCTCCGCCAGCATGGCAAGGCTGGCCTACCCCCGGCTGGAAGCGGGGGAAGGCAGCTGCGGCAGGTCGCCGTCGTCGAGCTTGAGTCCCGGCAGTGACGGCTGGGCAGCACCCCACGCTGCACCGCGGCGGGCAGCGGCCAGCAGCGTTTCCACGGCCCACTCCCGGGTGGGACCGGTGGACAGGGCCACGAGATCGCCGAACACCGGCAGGGATTCCGCTTCCAAGGTGCCCAGTGCCGCGGCAGGGTCCCCGGCGAACTGTGTTGAGAGGCTGTAGCCGGCCTCCCGGGTGGGGACGTCACCGCAATTGAGCCGGGTGAGGGATTCCGCCTGTTCCAAGAGGCGCTCATGGGTGCTGAGCGCCTTGGCGGCGGTCACAGCGGCCGCTGCATCCAGGCGCTTGAGTGCTACTTGGTGGACATACACGGCCTGGTGCTCGGACCGCACTGCGGCGGCCAGGGCGGCATCCGTCGTGGCTGCTGTGGGCTCCGGCGTCGGGCTCACCGAGGGGCATGAGGTTCTTGCCTGCGTGGACGCTGTTGCTTTCTTGTCCGGACCAGCAGAGGGAATGGGGAGCTTCAACAGGCTTGCCAGCCGTTCGGCGTCCAGGACCTGGGCGGTCCCGACGGCGGCGAGCAGCCGGGCGGTTCCGGCGTCGGCCTGCTTGGCGTCGTCAAGCCGCTTCCGGCCGCTCGCGGCCAGGTCCGCGATAAAGGAAGACGCCGTTGGTTCCGGGGCGGGAGCACTGCTGGAAACGGGGGAGGAAGGACCTGATGCTACCGGGGACATCAGGGCCTGGGCATGGGTTGTCAGCAATGTCACAGAACCCTTCCAGGTGCCGGCTCCGACACCTGAGGAGGGCGAGGCAGCGAGCGAGGACGCCGAATCCCGAAGCGCAAGGGCGTCGTGGAAAGCGCCGCTACGTGCTGTCTCCGAGAAGGGAACGGCCGCCGGTTCCCCGGAATCCCGGGGAAGAAGGACCATGCCGGTGCCGATCACGAGCAGGGCGACGATCGAAACGATCGCAATCCGGACCCAGTGGCGGGATGGCCGTTTTTCACTTGCTTGCTCGTTCACAACACACCATGGTGTCACGTGTGGGGCGAACTCCGTGCACCATGTTGTTCTGAAAATCGTTAGGCTAGTAGTCACAACAACATCTATCGGGAGGCGGCGGGCAGCGTGAGTGACTCGGAAGCCACGACTTCAACAGACCGTACTGACACCAACTCGACGGCCACCATCCGCAACCCGGAAGAAAGCAGGCTCAAGGCCCTGCTGGAACCGGCTGTCCTGGCCAACCGGCTCTACCTCGAGGATGTTGCCATCCACGTTGCAGGCTCACACCGCACCGTCCACGTCGTGGTGGACCTCCCCCAGGAAGAAACCGGGGGAGTGAGCCTGGATGCGATTGCGGACGTTTCCCGCGGCCTGTCAGACATCCTGGACAACGATCCCCAGGACGACGGGCGCCCGTATGACCTCGAGGTTTCCTCACCCGGCGTGGGTCGCCCCCTGACCGAACCCCGCCACTGGCACCGCGCCCGTGGGCGGATGGTGAAGGTCAACGTCATCCAGGGCGAGAACCTCACTGGCCGCATCGCCTCGGTGGAGGATGATGCCGTGACGCTCATCCCCGAGCATGAGGTCAAGAAGGGCATGAAGCCCAAGCAGGGTGACCCCATCACCATTCCTTTCGACAGGATCCGCCACGGAAAAGTCGAGATTGAATTCAGCCACCTCCACGAGGCCGGGCTGGCAGACGAACACAATGGACCTTCCGAGGAGGCCTAATGGATATTGATATGAGCGCACTGAGGCTCTTGGAGCGTGAGCGTGAAATCCCGCTGGACCTCCTGATCCCCACCATCGAGCAAGCCTTGCTGGTGGCCTACCACAAGACGCCCGGCGCCTTTGAGAAGGCCCGCGCCGAACTGGACCGCAAGAGTGGCCACGTAACTATTTGGGCCACCGAACTGGACGACGACGGCGAGGCCGTGGGCGAGTTCGAGGACACCCCGGCCGGCTTTGGCCGCATCGCAGCCAGCACCGCACGCCAGATCATCCTCCAGCGGCTGCGCGATGTTGAGGATGACAACGTGCTGGGCGAATTCAAGGGCCGCGAAGGCGAGCTCGTGGCGGGCATGATCCAGCAGGGCAACAACCCGCACATGATCCAGGTCAACCTCGGCACGGTTGAGGCACTGCTTCCGCCGCCGGAACAGGTCCCCGGCGAGAAGTACCTCCACGGCAGCCGGCTCCGCGCCTTCGTGGTTGACGTCCACCGCGGGGCCAAGGGTCCGTCCATCACCTTGTCCCGATCGCACCCCGGGCTTGTCCGCAAGCTCTTCGAAATGGAAGTGCCGGAGATCGCGGACCGCTCGGTGGAGATCGTGGCCCTGGCCCGAGAGGCTGGTCACCGCACCAAGATTGCGGTGAAGGCCAACGCTGCCGGCGTCAACGCCAAGGGTGCCTGCATCGGTGAAATGGGTTCGCGTGTCCGCGCCGTCATGACCGAGCTCAATGACGAAAAGATCGACATCGTCGATTTCAGCGACGATGCCGCCACCTTCATCGCCAACTCGCTGTCTCCTTCGAGGGTGACTTCGGTCACCATTACGGACGAGGCCACCCGGTCCGCCCGCGTGGTGGTCCCGGACTACCAGCTTTCACTGGCCATCGGCAAGGAAGGCCAGAACGCCCGGCTCGCGGCGAAACTGACGGGCTGGCGGATCGACATCGTCTCTGACGCGGCGCCGGCGAAGACCGACTAGGAGAGCCGGCGCGGCGCGTCTGCGCCGCGCTCGATGGGTCCCCGGTTTCGGCTGTCAGGGGCAGGGGGCTAGAATAGATGGAACCGGGCTTACGTCCGGTATCCGTTCGTAGAGGGGCATGCGCAGCTGTGGGACACATCGTGGCTGAACTGCCTGAGCACGGCCATGGCCACGCGGCTGGGCCTGTTCGCACCTGTATCGGATGCCGGAAGCATGGCTCCCGGTCCGAGCTTGTCCGGCTGGTCGCCCAGGGCAGCGGTTCCCCCGTTGTCGTAGTGGATGAACGACGCCGGATGGCCGGCAGGGGTGCGTGGCTGCATCCCAACGAAAAGTGCCTGGCATTGGCGATCAAGCGGCGCGCTTTCGGAAGGGCCCTTGCGGGCGTAACCGAAACCACCGCCGTCGAGCGCCGTTTCATGTCCGGCATGCCACTTGTGGAGGCCCCGGTCGCCACGGGAAAACCGTCCAAACCTGAAAGCGGGTCAGAAATCTGATGGAAACCCGATGAGTTCCCAGCGATGAGTGCGTAACGATGACAACTTTGTTGCGCTCTGCAAAGGGCCTTTCCGCCGTGGAAGCGGCAAGGGCCCGCAGTAAGAAGTAGACGGTTCGTGCCTGGCTCGGTGCGGACCGAGACAGGAGAAATGTGGCCAAGGTCCGCGTACATGAGCTCGCCAAAGAGCTCGGTATCACTTCCAAAGATGCAGTAACCAAACTGCAGGAATTGGGCGAATTCGTTCGCTCCGCCTCTTCAACCATTGAGGCCCCCGTCGTGAAGAAGCTTCGCGACGCCTACCCGGGTGCAGGTGCCGCAAAGTCGGCAGCGCCCGCCGCCCCCGCTGCAAACCGTCCCGCAGCACCGGCTCCGTCCCGTCCGGCCGCTCCGGCGCCGGGTCCGGCAACCCCCAAGGCTCCGGCCGCTTCGGCTCCGGCGGCCCCTGCAGCACCTGCTGCTCCCGCCCCGTCGGCCCCCGCTGCACCGGCAACCCCGGCTGCTCCGGCAGCCTCCACCCCGGTGTCCGCAAAGCCCGGCGCTCGTCCTGCTCCCAAGGCAGACGCCCCGGCCCAGGGACGTTCCGGCGGCGGCCAGGCTCCGCGCCCCGGTGGTCCGCGCCCCGGAAACAACCCGTTCGCCACCTCGCAGGGCATGCCCCGCGGCCGTGGTGGCGATGGTGAGCGTCCGCCGCGTCCGGGCAACAACCCGTTTGCAACGTCCCAGGGCATGCCCCGCCCGGGCGGCCGCACTGAAGGCGAACGCCCCGGTGGTCCGCGTCCCGCTGCCGGTGCAGGCGGTCCCCGTCCGGCAGCCGGTTCCGGCGGCCCGCGTCCCGGTGCTCCGCGCCCCGGCGCTCCCCGCCCGGGAGCTCCGCGTCCCGGCGGCGGCCCTGGCGGAAACCGTCCTACTCCGGGCATGATGCCCAACCGTACTGAGCGTCCGGCCCCCACGGGTGGCCGTCCCGGTGGTCCCGGCCGTCCGGGTGGTCCTGGCCGTCCGGGTGGCGCTCCTGGTGGAGGCACCGGTGGCGGAGCTCCCGCCGGCGGTGGCTTCGGCAAGGGTGGCCGCGGTCGCGGTGGCACCCAGGGTGCCTTCGGCAAGGGCGGCGCAGGCCGTGGCAAGCAGCGCAAGTCGAAGCGCGCGAAGCGCCAGGAACTGGAGCAGATGAGCGCTCCGTCGCTGGGCGGCGTGACCGTACCCCGCGGCGATGGCGAGACCATCATCCGCTTGCGCCGTGGTTCCTCCATCACCGACTTCGCCGAGAAGATCGATGCCAACCCGGCCTCGCTGGTGACCGTGCTGTTCCACCTCGGTGAAATGGCAACGGCTACCCAGTCCCTCGACGAAGACACCTTCGCCTTGCTCGGTGCCGAACTCGGCTACAAGCTGCAGGTTGTCTCGCCGGAAGACGAAGAGCGCGAGCTGCTCGACTCGTTCGACATCGACCTCCAGGGTGAACTGGACGCCGAGGGCGACGACGTCCTCGAGGCCCGTCCGCCGGTAGTGACCGTCATGGGCCACGTTGACCACGGTAAGACCCGCCTCCTTGACGCCATCCGCAACTCCAACGTTGTGGCCGGCGAGCACGGTGGCATCACGCAGCACATTGGTGCTTACCAGATCAGCCACGTCCACGAAGGCACTCCCCGCGACATCACCTTCATCGATACCCCGGGTCACGAGGCGTTCACCGCCATGCGTGCCCGTGGTGCCAAGGTCACGGACATCGCGATCCTGGTGGTCGCAGCCGACGACGGCGTCATGCCGCAGACGGTTGAAGCGTTGAACCACGCCCAGGCCGCCGAGGTGCCGATCGTGGTTGCCGTGAACAAGATCGACAAGGAAGGCGCCAACCCTGACAAGGTCAAGGGCCAGCTGACCGAGTACGGCCTGGTTCCCGAGGAATACGGTGGCGACACCATGTTCGTGGAGGTCTCTGCCCGCCAGAACCTTAACATCGACGAACTGATCGAAGCCGTCCTCCTCACCGCGGACGCTGCCCTGGACCTGCGTGCCAACCCGGACAAGGACGCTCGAGGCATTGCCATCGAAGCGAACCTGGACAAGGGCCGCGGTTCCGTGGCCACCGTCCTGGTACAGTCCGGTACCTTGGCCGTCGGCGACACGATCGTTGCCGGCACGGCCCACGGCCGTGTCCGTGCGATGTTCGACGAGAACGGCGAGGCGCTCGATGTCGCCCTGCCGTCCCGCCCGGTCCAGGTCCTCGGCCTGTCCAACGTGCCGCGTGCAGGTGACACCTTCCTGGTGACGCCGGACGAGCGTACTGCCCGCCAGATCGCCGAGAAGCGTGAAGCTGCGGACCGCAACGCTGCCCTGGCCAAGCGCCGCAAGCGCATCAGCCTGGAAGACTTCGACCAGGCCGTCGCCGAAGGGAAGATCGACACCCTCAACCTCATCCTCAAGGGTGACGTTTCCGGTGCCGTGGAAGCCCTCGAAGACGCCCTGCTCAAGATCGACGTGGGAGACGACGACGTTCAGCTCCGTGTCATCCACCGCGGTGTGGGTGCCATCACGCAGAACGACGTCAACCTGGCGACGGTGGACAACGCCATCATCATCGGCTTCAACGTCAAGCCTGCCGAGCGGGTGGCCGAACTGGCCGACCGCGAAGGTGTGGACATGCGCTTCTACTCCGTCATCTACGCAGCAATCGATGACATCGAGATGGCCCTCAAGGGCATGCTCAAGCCGGAGTACGAGGAAGTCCAGCTGGGTACCGCCGAGGTCCGCGAAGTGTTCCGTTCCTCCAAGTTCGGCAACATCGCCGGCTCGATCGTCCGCACGGGCATCATCCGCCGTAACACCAAGGCACGCGTCAGCCGCGACGGCAAGGTCATCGGTGACAACCTCACCGTCGAGACCCTCAAGCGGTTCAAGGACGACGCCACCGAAGTCCGTACCGACTTCGAGTGTGGTATTGGCCTGGGCTCGTACAACGACATCGCCGAAGGCGACATCATCGAGACCTTCGAGATGCGCGAAAAGCCGCGCGTCTAGGTTCCGTTCGGAGCGGGTCCGCCAGGGTTGTCCCGGCGGGCCCGTTCCGTTCCCGTTTCTACTTTCCAGGAGGAAGTCATGGCTGATCCGGCACGCGCTGCCAAGTTGGCACAACGGATCAAGGTGGTGGTTGCCGAGGCACTCGGCCGTCGGGTCAAGGATCCGCGCGTCGAGCCCATCACCGTAACCGACGCCCGCGTCACCAACGATCTCCAGCACGCCACCGTCTACTACACGGTGTTCGGCGACGAGGTTGCCCACGCGGACGCTGCGAAGGCCTTGGAGAAGGCCAAGGGTGTCCTGCGGCAGGAAGTTGGCCGCAACATCACCGTGCGGCTGACGCCCACCCTCGAATTCGTGGCCGACCAGATTCCGGTCAACGCCTCGAACCTTGAAGAACTGCTGCGCGAGGCCAAGCGCCGCGACGCCGAAGTAGCCGCCTTGGCTGCGGGGGCAAAGCACGCGGGCGAGGCCGATCCCTACAAGGGCGACTCCGCGCACGAGATCGACAAAGACGACTTCGACGAAGAGGACACGGACCTCTCCGACGAGGACGACCTCGACGAGGACGCCAACCGCCGCTAGCAAGCACAGCGCAAAGGCCGGTTCCCGTGCAGGGAGCCGGCCTTTCTGCTGCCCGGCATCGCTAAGATCGGAGCATGTCGGCTCACAATGACCAGCAGCGGAACGAATACCTTGAACGCGCCATCGGGCTTGCCGTCCGCAACGTATCCGACGGCGGTGGTCCCTTTGGCGCCGTCGTGGTGACGCCCGACGGCGCAGTGCATGAGGGAGTGAACCGTGTCACCCGGGACAACGATCCCACGGCCCACGCGGAGGTCGTGGCGATCCGCCGGGCAGCAGCAGAGACCGGAACGTTCGATCTCAGTGGTTCGGTGCTCTACGCCAGTTGCGAACCGTGCCCGCTCTGCTTGTCCGCCACTCTATGGGCCAGGATCGGACGGGTCTACTTTGCCGCGGACCGGCACGGTGCCGCGCGTGCAGGCTTCGACGACGCCCTGTTCTATGAATACTTTGCCGGCGAACGCCCCGACCTGCTCCCCGTGGAGCATTCGCCGCTGGCCTCAGCCGACACGCCTTTTGAAGCGTGGCGGAGCAACGCCGGACGCACCGACTACTGAATGCCCGACGGCGGCGTCCCGGTCCAGCAGCCCCGCGCCACTTACGCCCGGGCAGGCAGGCGCGCGACGCCGTCGAGCAGGTCCTCCCGGCTGCCGCACAACGCAATCCTGATCCAGCCTTCGCCAATGGACCCGAAAGCCGTACCGGGTGCGAAGGCGACGCCGGATTCGGCCAGGAAGGCGCGCACCCACGCCCGGACGTTGCCGTCGCTCACGTGGGACACATCGGCCCACAGGTAGAAGGCACCCTGGGCTCCCAGGAACGGAATTCCCTTGGCCGCAAGGATGGCCGACGCCGCGTCGCGGTTGCCCCGGTAGTGCCTGCGCGCCTCTTCGACGTAGTCCTGGGGGCCGGTCAAAGCCGCCAAGGCCGCGTACTGGGATGGCGAAGCGACGCAGGAGACGATCGACTCCATAACGTTGTTCATGGTCTTCTCCAACCCCGGCGGACAGATCAGTGCGCCGATGCGCAGGCCCGTCAGCCCGTAGGTCTTGGACAACGTCAAGGACGTAAAGACCCTCGCCTTGCCTGGAGCGCTGCTGTCGAAGCGGGCCGGACTCACGTGCGGTACCTCGAACGTGAAGGCCTCGTAGCATTCGTCCGAGATGACCCACAGGTCATTCCTGGCAGCCAGTTCCACCAGCTGGCGCATCGCGTCCTCGCCGATCACCGCGCCCAAGGGGTTGGAGGGCGAGTTCAGCATCAGTACCTTGGTGCGCGGCGAAATAAGTGCCTCGATGTCCTCGATACGCGGCTGGAAGTCGTTCTCCGGATACAGCGGATAGTGCACGGGGATTGCGTGCAGGAGGTGGCTCGTCATGGCGAAGGTGGGGTAGCCGGGGTTCGGAATCAGGATTTCGTCGCCGGGCGCAAGGAGCATGCTCATGACGAAGTGCAGGCCTTGCTGGGCGCCGTCCACCACGTAGACCCGTTCAGCTCCTACGTCCACGCGTTGTTGTGCCCGGAACCTTGCGGCGAACGCTTCGCGCAGTGCCGGGATGCCGGCGTTGGGAGTGTAGTTGGTCTCATCCCGGTCCAGGCAGGCGATCCCGGCATCCAGGACGTGCCGGGCCAGCGGAAACCCCGGTTCGCCGATGCTGAGGACGATCGCGCCGGGAGTGGACCACGCCGCCTCGGTGATTTCGCGGATCTGGTTCACGGGGACGTCGCGGACGTGCTCGGCAAGCTCAGGCATGGGAGCCATCCTAGCCACCCATATACTGGTAAGCGTGCTTTCTGGACTGGTGATCGTTGACAAACCGCAGGGATGGACCAGCCATGACGTGGTTGGACGGATGCGGCGGCTGGCCGGTACCCGGAAAGTGGGCCATGCGGGCACGCTCGACCCCATGGCCACCGGAGTCCTGGTGATCGGGATCAACAAGGCCACCCGCCTGTTGACGTACATCGTTGGCACGTCCAAGACCTACACCGCCACCATCCGGCTGGGTGAAAGCACCATCACCGATGACGCTGAAGGCGAAGTCACTAAGGCCCGGAGCGCCGCGGACATCACCGAGGAAGCGATCGCCGCAGGTGTTGTAGCCCTGACCGGCCCCATCCAACAGGTGCCCAGCAGCGTCAGCGCCATCAAGGTCAACGGCGAGCGTTCCTACGCCCGCGTGCGCTCCGGCGAGGAAGTAAAGCTCGCCGCCCGCCCGGTCACTATCCACCGTTTCGAGGTGCACGGCATGGAAAGGATCGACGGCGGCAGGGTAATGGACGTCGACGTCACCGTGGAATGTTCGTCCGGCACGTACATCCGTGCCTTGGCCCGCGACCTCGGAAACGGGCTGGGCGTGGGGGGACACCTCACAGCGCTGCGCCGCACGCAGGTGGGTCCGTACGGCATCGGGCAGGCGCGGACCCTTGAGCAACTGGCCGATGAGCTTGACGTGCTGGAGATGTCCGTCGCTGCGCGGGCTTTGATGCCCAACCGAGACCTCACCGAGGACGAAACCACCGAGATTTCCTTTGGCCGCCGGATTGCCGCCGGACCGGGTGCCGGTTCCGCCAATGCTGCTACCGTCGAGAATCCCGCCGCAGCCTTCGCGCCGTCGGGTGAGCTCGTTGCGCTCCTGGCCGATGCCGGAAGCTTCGCCAAACCCGTACTGGTCTTTGCCCCGGGGACGGGTCCGGGGACAGGTGCCGGCGCGGGAACCGGGACGGACAGCTAACCATGGACTGGTATTTCTACTCCATCCTGATCGTCGGGCTGGTTTCCACCATCACGTGCGTGGTGGCCGGCCTGTTGAAGAAAGCTCCCAACGACGTCACCATCTTTTCGGTGCTGGCCGTCGAAGCCGCATTGATGGTGTACCTCGTCGGCTCGATCGTCCGCGTTGCCCTGGGGGAGCAGATGGCGGGGGAGCCCTGGGAATTCTGGGGCTACCTCATCACCGCGCTCATAATCCCGCTGGGCGCCGTGTACTGGTCCATCCTCGAAAGAACCCGGTGGAGCAACTTTGTCCTGGCTGCCGTGGGCGTCACCGCCCTGGTCATGGCGGCGCGCATGAACCAGATCTGGTACTGACCTTGAAGGAAGAAAACAACGTGACTGGAACCGAGACCGAAGCCTCCGGAAAGCAGAAGAACGACACCCGCAACACGGGTCCGGGCCGTTTGCTGATCGCGGTCTACGCCGTCTTTGCCCTCTCGGCCACGGCCCGGGCCGGCTACCAGATCGCCACCAAGTTCTCCGAGGCCCCCTTGGCGCACATCCTTTCCGCCTTCGCCGCCCTGGTGTACATCGTGGCCACCATCTCCCTGGCCAAGCCAGGACGCACGTGGTTCAAGGTGTCCTTGACCGCCGTGCTGGTGGAGCTGGTAGGCGTCCTGGTGGTGGGGGCCGTGAGCCTCTTCGATCCGGTGGCGTTCCCGCACGATACTGTGTGGTCCCTCTTTGGCCGCGGCTACGGTTTCGTCCCCTTGGTCCTTCCCGTACTGGGCCTGCTCTGGCTGAACCGCCGCCGGCCCTCCTGATCCGTGACCGTCCCTCAGCAGTGGGGCATTGCGGGTAACCTTAGAATGTTCCGGCGCCGGATGGTTGCCGGGTGCAACGAAAATCAGCAGTAAAAGGCGAGGTTGATGGTCCACATCTGGAACGATCCCACCGAGGTCCCCGCGGACTTCGGACCGACTGTCGTTACCATCGGCAACTTTGACGGCGTCCATCGGGGCCACCAGCACGTTCTCGCCCAACTGACCCGGACGGCCAAGCGCCACGGCATTCCTGCCGTCGCTGTCACGTTCGATCCCCATCCGGCGCAGGTGCACCGGCCCGAGTCCGCGCCAGAGCTCATCATGGGCCTTCAGGACAAGCTCGACGCCCTTGGATCCACGGGCGTGGATGCGGTCCTGGTCATGAAGTACACCCTTGACCTTGCGGCGATGACTCCCTTGGAATTCGTCCGGGACATCCTGGTGGACGGCCTTCGCGCAGCCCACGTGGTGGTGGGGCACGATCTCCGCTTCGGTGCGGGCAACGTGGGCGACGTGGACACCATGCAGGAAATCGGCGACGAGTTGGGCTTCAGCGTGCAGGTGGTCAACGAGTTCGGCGCGGGAGGCTTCCCGGTGCATCACGACGGCGATGCCGACCGCCGTTGTTCCTCCACCTGGGTGCGTGATGCCTTGGCCGAGGGCGACGTGGTCACGGCGGCCGCAGTGCTGGGCCGGCCGCACCGCATGAGGGGCGAAGTGGTCCATGGTGCCGCCCGCGGCCGTGACCTTGGCTTCCCCACGGCCAACCTGGCCCACGATTCCACCGGGTACGTACCTGCTGACGGGATCTACGCAGGATGGCTGATCGACCAGGCGGGCACCCGGTGGCCGGCAGCGATTTCCGTTGGCTCCAACCCCACTTTCGACGGCGTGAGCCGGCAGGTGGAGGCCCACGTGATAGATCGTCCACACGAGAAAGTTGAGGATTTCAACCTCTACGGACAGACCGTGGCAGTGGAATTCACCCAGCGCCTGCGCGGCATGGTGGCCTACCGGGGGCCGGAGGCGCTGGTGGAACAGATGAACCTCGACGTTGCCCAGGCCCACGAGCTTTTGGCCCAGGGCTAGCGCTTTCGACAACACCGCTTACCTGCCGGTAAACTGATGAATGGTTCCGGCCGCAGTCCGTGGCAGCTGGACCTGTTTTTATGTGCGGTGACGCACTGGAAGCAACCCGTCAGCGAGGCGCTGCATCGGGAAGCACGGCACAACTCTAGGAGTTCACGTGGCACTTGACGCCGCTGTAAAGCAGTCCATCATCAAGGAATACGCAACCTCTGAAGGCGACACCGGTTCGCCCGAGGTCCAGGTTGCAGTCCTGACCCAGCGGATCAAGGATCTGACTGAGCACATGAAGGCGCACAAGCACGACTTCCACACCCAGCGCGGCCTGCTCGCACTGGTTGGTCGCCGCAAGCGCATGCTTTCCTACCTGAAGGACACCGACATCGCCCGCTACCGTTCGCTCATCGAGCGTCTCGGCCTGCGCCGCTAGTCTGCCTTTTGGGCGGCCCGGTCCCTTGCGGAACGGGCCGCCTTCTTCAACAACTAAAAACAGGAATCAACCGCATCGCGCATTCGCGGTCCTCGGTAGTGATTCCCGGGATGGGCACCGGAGACGGTGCAGCCCGTGGGTCTCGATCGATGACCGGGTGTAGTACAGGCCAGTAATAAAGAAGGGGCCTGGGTTGATGCGGCGGACTTCCGCTACCAGAAACGGAGGTGACTCTCATGGAGGGTCCCGAAATCCAGTTCTCCGAAGCGATCATTGACAACGGCCGTTTCGGCAAGCGCGTCATCCGCTTCGAAACCGGCCGCCTTGCCAAGCAGGCCGCCGGCGCTTCGATGGTCTACATCGATGACGACACCGCACTCCTGTCCGCCACCACCGCGGGCAAGCAGCCGCGTGAAGGCTTCGACTTCTTCCCGCTGACGGTCGACGTCGAAGAGCGCATGTACGCCGCGGGCCGCATCCCGGGCTCGTTCTTCCGCCGCGAAGGCCGTCCGTCCACCGAGGCCATCCTGGCTTGCCGCCTCATGGACCGCCCGCTGCGTCCGGCCTTCGTCAAGGGCCTCCGCAACGAAGTCCAGATCGTCGTCACCGTCCTGGCCATCAACCCGGACGAGCTCTACGACGTCGTTGCCATCAATGCATCCTCCATGTCCACGCAGCTCTCCGGCCTGCCGTTCTCCGGCCCGATCGGTGGCGTGCGCGTCGCCCTCATCGCCGACGAGCAGGGTTCGCAGTGGGTGGCTTTCCCCAAGCACTCGCAGCTTGAGAACGCTGTCTTCAACATGGTTGTCGCCGGCCGCATCGCAGGCGACGACGTCGCGATCATGATGGTCGAAGCCGAAGCAACGGACAACTCCTGGAACCTCATCAAGGAACAGGGCGCAACCGCTCCCACCGAAGAGGTTGTTTCCGAGGGCCTCGAGGCTGCCAAGCCGTTCATCAAGGCTTTGTGCGAGGCACAGGCCGACCTGGCTGCACGCGCCGCCAAGCCCACCGTGGAGTTCCCCGTCTTCCTCGACTACCAGGATGACGCCTACGCCGCCGTGGAAGCTGCCGCTGCCGACAAGCTTGCTGCCGTCTTCCAGATCGCCGACAAGCAGGAGCGTGACAACGCTTCGGACGAGCTCAAGGACGAAGTCCTCGGCGCACTCGCCGCAGATTTCGAAGGCCGCGAGAAGGAGCTTTCCGCTGCTTTCCGTTCGGTCACCAAGCACGTTGTGCGCCAGCGTATCCTCAAGGACCAGATCCGCATCGACGGCCGTGGCCTGACGGACATCCGCCAGCTCACCGCCGAGGTGGAGGTTCTTCCCCGCGTTCATGGTTCGGCCATCTTCGAACGCGGCGAGACCCAGATCATGGGTGTCACCACGCTGAACATGCTCAAGATGGAGCAGCAGATCGATTCGCTGTCGCCGGTAACGCGCAAGCGCTACATGCACAACTACAACTTCCCGCCGTACTCCACCGGTGAGACGGGCCGTGTTGGCTCCCCGAAGCGCCGCGAAATCGGCCACGGTGCCCTCGCTGAGCGCGCTCTGGTTCCGGTCCTCCCCACGCGTGAGGAATTCCCGTACGCCATCCGCCAGGTCTCCGAGGCACTGGGCTCCAACGGCTCCACCTCCATGGGTTCGGTCTGTGCTTCCACCCTGTCCATGCTCAATGCAGGTGTGCCGCTGAAGGCAGCAGTCGCTGGTATCGCCATGGGCCTGGTTTCCGACCAGGTTGACGGCCAGACCCGCTACGCAGCGCTGACGGACATCCTCGGCGCCGAAGACGCCTTCGGCGACATGGACTTCAAGGTCGCCGGTACCTCCGAGTTCGTCACGGCCATCCAGCTGGACACCAAGCTCGACGGCATCCCGGCTTCCGTCCTGGCCGCTGCCCTGAAGCAGGCCCGTGAAGCCCGCCTCCACATCCTTGAGGTCATCAACGCAGCGATCGACACCCCGGACGAGCTCTCCGAGTTCGCACCGCGCGTCATCGCAGTGAAGATCCCCGTTGACAAGATCGGTGAGGTCATTGGCCCCAAGGGCAAGATGATCAACCAGATCCAGGAAGACACGGGCGCGGACATCTCCATCGAGGACGACGGCACCGTCTACATCGGCGCAACCGACGGCCCGTCCGCCGATGCCGCACGTTCGGCCATCAACGCCATCGCCAACCCGCAGGTTCCGGAAGTCGGTGAGCGCTACCTGGGCACCGTGGTCAAGACCACCACGTTCGGCGCGTTCGTTTCCCTGACCCCGGGCAAGGACGGCCTCCTGCACATCTCCGAACTGCGCAAGCTGGCCAATGGCAAGCGCGTGGACAACGTGGAGGACGTCGTCTCGGTGGGCCAAAAGGTCCAGGTCGAGATCACCAAGATCGACGACCGCGGCAAGCTGTCCCTCTCCCCGGTAGTTGCCGAGGAAGAAGGCGCTTCCGAGGACGCTCCGGCCGAGGCCGCTGAGGCATCCGCAGAGTAGTCTGCAAAGCAGTACCCTGAAGGGGCCGGTGGGCTTAAAGGTCCACCGGCCCTTCCGGCTTATCTGAAAGGTTTGAATGACTGTCGTACCCCTGCCCTTGCAGCAGACGCTTCCCGGCGGCGAATTGATCCACGGCGCCGAGGGCGGTTCCGTCGTGCGGCGCTCGGTCCTTCCCGGCGGTGTGCGTGTCCTCACGGAAGCGATGCCGGGGCAGCGTTCGGCCACGATCGGTTTTTGGGTGGCAGTAGGTTCGCGGGATGAGGCCGAGGGCCAGCATGGCTCCACCCACTTCCTGGAGCACCTTCTGTTCAAGGGGACCAAGCGCCGCACCGCCCTGGAAATCGCCTCGGCCTTCGATGAAGTTGGCGGCGAATCCAACGCAGCGACGGCCAAGGAAAGCACGTGCTACTTCGCGCGGGTCCTGGACACCGACCTGCCGATGGCCATCGACGTGATCGCGGACATGATTACCGGTGCCGTCCTGGATCCTGCCGAACTTGAGCAGGAACGGGACGTCATCCTCGAAGAAATCGCCATGGACAGCGACGACCCCACGGATGTGGCCCACGAGAAGTTCGTGGCAGCGGTACTGGGCAGCCACCCGTTGGCCCGTCCCATCGGTGGAACTCCAGACGCCATCAAGGGCGTGGCCAGGGACTCGGTGTGGGCGCACTACCAGCGGTATTACCGTCCCGAAGAACTCGTCATTACCGCAGCCGGCGGCCTGGACCACGACGTCGTCTGCGAACTGGTGCAGACGGCGCTCGAATCGGCGGGCTGGAAGCTGGACACCGAAGCCGCCCCCGTGGACCGCCGTGCCACGGACCGCGCCGTCATCACCGGGACTGCCGGCCTCCACGTGGTCAAGCGTCCCGTGGAGCAGGCCAACATCATCATGGGCTGCCCCACGATCGTGGCGACCGATGACCGGCGGTTCGTGATGAGCGTGCTCAATGCCGTCCTGGGCGGCGGAATGTCCTCGCGCTTGTTCCAGGAAATCCGGGAGAAGCGCGGACTCGTCTACTCCACCTATTCCTTCACTGCTGCCTATGCCGATGCCGGCTACTTCGGCATGTACGCCGGCTGCACGCCGTCCAAGGTCACCCAGGTCCTGGAACTCCTGGGCGTGGAACTGGATAAATTGGCTGCCGATGGAATCACGGAAGAAGAATTGCGCAAGGCCGTGGGCCAGCTCAGCGGCGGGATAGTCCTGGCCCTGGAAGACACCGGCTCCCGCATGTCCCGCCTGGGCCGGGCCGAACTTGTCTCCGGAGAATTCCAGGACATTGACGAGACCCTGGACCGGATCAAGGCCGTCACGGTGGACGAAGTGCAGGAACTCGCCCGCGAGCTTGCAGCAGCTCCCCGGACCATCACCGTCGTCGGGCCTTTCGAAGAGAACGAGACATTCGGCCTCCAGGCCGTGTGAGCCTCTGGACTCAGGACTTCCGGCAAGGCAGCATGATCACACGATCATGCTGCCTTGTCCTTTAAGGCCGAACGTTGGAGTCGCCATGGGCCAGCCATCCCGGGACCACCCGGACGCCGGACGCGCTGCTGAGCTGCTGCGCCCGTTCATTGGACATTGGCGCGGACTGACCGAGATTGCGTCTTCCCCGTGGGGTCCGGCGCGCACTGCGGAAGCCGAGGTGGTTTTCACCGTGGCAGCCGGGGGACATGCAGTGGTGCAGAGCTACCGGCACCGGGAACCCGATGGCGCCCACCTGGAGGGGCACGGCATGTTCACCGTGGACCCGGGGCACGGCGGCACGCTGTGGTACTACGTGGACAGCATGGGCCGCCCGCCTGCCGCTCCCGTGCGGGGACTGTGGTCAGCGGGCGTGTTGACCTTGGAACGCAGGACGGACGACGGCGTCGCCCGCCACACCTTCCGCATTGAAGACGATGTTCTGGTGCATACCGCGGAGCTCCGGCTGGAAGCGAAGCGCGGGGAGGGCAGGCCGGCATTCAGGCCGCTGTTGAAGAGCGTCTTCCGGCGGGACTGAGCCTTAGCCGCCTGCAAAGGGAGGCAGGACATCAATGACGTCATCCGCGCCCAGCGGCGCCGCACGGTCCCGGACGGCCACTTCGTTGCGCAGGAAGCTGCTGCGCGCAACCACCCGGGACAAGGACGGAGTGCCTTCCGGCGGCTGCGGACGTTCGACGGCGAGTGCCGCTTCCAGCAGTGCCTCCAGGCTGGTGCCTGCCGGAAGTTCGTGTACTTCTTCTTCGAGTCCCGCTGCCGCGCGTGCGGCAGCGAAGTAACGGACGAGCAAGGGTTTCAGCCTCCGATTGCACTCATGCTGCGGTCCGGCTGCACGAAGTCGGGTGCACCCAGGCCGGTGTGGTCCATGCCGTGGGCCTTGGGCTTGACCCACATGGCGTCCTGCCAACGTTCCGCGAGCTGCTGGTCCGTGGCACCCTGCCGAAGAAGACCAAGCAGGTCGAACTCTTCGTGGGAGAAGAGGCAGCTCATGATCTTGCCTTCGGCGGTGATGCGGGTGCGCCGGCAGTCGGAGCAGAAGGGCTCCGTGACAGAGGCGATGATACCTACGGTGCCCAGGACCGGCCCGGCAGCTTCACCGGAAGCCGCGTCCCGGTGTCGTACTTCAAAACGCTCGGCGGGCGCGCCGTCGCGTTCGCGGGGATCGGCACTGAGCACGAAGCGCTCGGACATCAACCCGCGGATCTCGGCCGCCGTGATCATGTTGCGCCGGGTCCAGCCGTGGTCGGCGTCCAGGGGCATCTGCTCGATGAAGCGCAGTTCGTAGCCGCGGTCCAAGGCCCAGGCGAGGAGGTCCGGGGATTCGGCGTCGTTGATTCCCCGCATCAGCACGGCGTTCAGCTTCACCGGTCCCAGGCCCGCTGCCCAGGCGGCATCCACGCCGGCCAGGACACGGTCCAGGAAAGGCCGGCGCGTCAGTTTGGTGAAGGTTTCCTCGTGCAGGGAATCGAGGGAGACATTGATGCGGGTCAGGCCCGCGGCTTTCAGGGCTTTGGCTTTCTTGTCCAGCCCTACACCATTGGTGGTCATCGAGATGGGAAGGTCCGGATGCTCGCCTCGCAAAGCCGTGATGATCTCTACGAGGTCCGCCCGGACCAGGGGCTCGCCGCCCGTGAGCCGCAGTTCCCGCACGCCCAAGGCTTCTACGCCCACGCGGACAATGCGGACGATCTCATCCATGGTCATGACCGCCTGCTTGGAAAGCCACTCCAGGCCCTCCGCGGGCATGCAGTAGGTGCACCTCAGGTTGCATTTGTCGGTCAGGGACAACCGCATGTCAGTGGCACGGCGGCCGTAGCGGTCCCAGAGGCCTGCAGGCGTGCCGGCCGGACGCGGCGGCGGTACCGGACCCGCGCCGTTCCCTCCGGGAAGCGGCGGCATCCCCAGCTGAACACTCATATATCAAGGCTACGTCAAGCGGACGTGATCCGTGACACCGGCCACTTCGCAGTCCACGCATTGGACCTGCCCGCGCAGTCATATCCGGCTGGAACAGCCAGTTCTTACGGAATCCGTATGCTTGCCGTTGCCGGCCCGGATTCGGATGCTGTGCCCGGGCAGCGAACCTATGCTGAAAGCGTGACCATGCAATCGGCAGCACCAGCGGCGGAAACCGGAAACCGCCGCATCCTCCTGGTGGAGGACGAAGAGACCATCGCCGGAGTGGTCCGCGACTATCTCCTGAAAGCCGGCTTCCAGGTGGATATCGCCGGGGACGGCTTCACTGCGCTCAAACTTGCGGCGGGCCGGCAGCCGGACCTGGT
This sequence comes from Paenarthrobacter sp. NPDC089988, assembly GCF_044748465.1. Lineage (NCBI taxonomy): Bacteria > Bacillati > Actinomycetota > Actinomycetes > Micrococcales > Micrococcaceae > Paenarthrobacter > Paenarthrobacter sp. NPDC089988. The sequence goes on along the minus strand of NZ_JBIVGD010000010.1, from coordinate 72,708 downwards.
CATCCTCGACCGGATGCTGCCTGGACTTGACGGCGTGGAAGTCTGCCGCCGGCTGCGTTTGAGCATGAGCGTGCCCGTCATCATGGTGACGGCCCTCGGCACCGAAGATGACCGGATACTGGGCCTGGAAATGGGAGCGGACGACTACGTGACCAAGCCGTTTTCGCCGCGGGAGCTCGTTCTCCGTGTGAAATCAGTTCTTCGCCGAAGCGTCAAGGAGTACGCGCCCGAACCTACCGTGGAGCTGGCCGGGTTCGTCCTGGACCCGGCGTCCCGAACGGTCACCCACCACGGGACAGCTTTGACGTTGACCGTGCGGGAATTCGATCTCCTGGCATTCCTGCTCCGGAGGCCCAACCAGGTTTTCAGCCGCGAGGAACTCATCAAAGCCGTGTGGGGATGGGACTTCGGGGACCTCTCTACGGTGACGGTCCATGTGCGCCGGCTCCGGGAAAAAATCGAGGACAATCCCACCAAACCCGAACTGCTCAAGACGGTGTGGGGCGTCGGCTACCGCTTCGATTCAGGAGACGGCCTTGCAGGGCAATGAACTGGCCACCATCCTCGCATGGGTGCTTCTCTGGGCGTTGGTGATCGGCACGGCCACGCTGTTCCTGCTCCGCGCCCTGCGGCGGGCCTCGGTCCTGGCACAGATTTGCCTGGTGGTGGTCGCAACCGTCGCCGTGCTCGTGGCGGGAATGGTCAGCGCCTTCAACGCCATGTTCATCTCCGCCAGGGACCTCGAAGTCATGTGGTACATCCTTGCCATGGCCTCAGTGGTCGCGGTGACGTTGTCCCTCATGCTGGGCGCCGGGGTGTCACGGAACGCGGCCCGGTTGGTGGACGCCGCCCGCAGGCTGGGCCGCGGGGAAACCCTGGAGGCCGCGGACAACCAGCACAAGGCAGCCCCCGCCATGACGTCCGAGCTGGCCGGGCTCGCGCAGGAATTGGAGGCAAGCAGCAGGCGCCTGGCGGAGTCCCGGGAGCGCGAAGCAGCGATCGAGACCGCCCGCCGGGAACTGGTCTCCTGGATCTCCCACGATCTGCGGACCCCGCTGGCCAGCATGCGCGCCATGACCGAGGCCCTGGAAGACGGCATGGCCTCGGACGTTTCCGCCTACTACCGGAAGATCATCGGCCAAACCGAGCAGATGACGGCCATGGTCAACGACCTCCTCGAGTTGTCGAAAATCCAGGCCGGCTCGCTGCAGTTGCGTGCCGAACCCCTGGACCTCTACGACCTCGTGAGCGATGCCTTGTCCGATGTAGCTCCCTTGGCGGCCAAACGCGGCATCACGCTGGACGGCGGTGGCGACCGGGAATGCATGGCTGTCGCTGACGGTCCGAGCGTGGCAAGGGCGCTCCGGAACGTCCTGCTGAACGCCATCATCTACAGCAAGCCTGATACCGACGTGCATGTGACCGTTGGCCGGGACGATGGCCACGCCGTGGTCGCCGTGCAGGACCGTTGTGGGGGAATCCCGGCCGAAGACCTGCCGCACCTGTTCGAGACCGGCTGGCAGAAGGACCCCGCCCGGGGGAGCGCAGCCGGCCTGCAGGGGAGTTACAGCGGGGCCGGGATCGGTTTGAGCATAGTGGCCGGGATCGTGAAAGCCCACGGTGGACGCGTCCGCGTGGAAAACGTCGACGGCGGTTGCCGCTTTGCGCTCTCACTGCCGGCGGGCGGAGGTACTGCCACGAACAACGTCCAGGGAGGGGCTTCATGAGAACAAGGGCCGGAAAGTGGGCCGCCGGGGCCGGAGTTGTTGCCGGTGCCGCCGGGATCGCCGCAGGGGAGCTCACTGCGGGCTTGCTCAGTCCGTTGGTCTCGCCGGTCACTGCCTTGGGGGGCGCGGTGATCGATGCCGTACCCCCGGGAGTGAAGGACGTAGTGATCCAGCTCTTCGGAACGGCAGACAAGATTGTGCTGGTTGCCTCGATTGTGCTCGTAGCTGCAGTCCTCGCCGCGGTGGCAGGCGTGTTGGAACACCGTCGGAAGGGCCTGGGACTGGCCATGGCGGGCCTGGCGGGCATCGCCGGGCTCACGGCTGTTCTGACGCGGGCCCAATCCACGCCGCAAGCCGGGTTTGCCCCGATCGTTGCCGCCGTGGTGACCATGGTGTTGCTCCGGACGCTCGTGCGGAGGCTGCTGGAATGGGCGCCGGCGCAGGACCGGAACGGGCCTGCCGGCGAGCCGGGACCGCTGGCGCGCCGCGGCTTCCTCAATGCCATGGCCGTGACCTCCATAGCCGCTGCCGTGGCCGGCGTCGTCACAGTGGTCCTCACCCGGGCCGCCGCGGTCGCCTCGGGCTTCCGTGATTCGCTGACGCTGCCGTCCGCCGTGACCGCACCGCAGCCGGTCCCCGCTGGAGCCTCCCTGGCCGTTGACGGCATCAGCCCCTTGGTCACCCCAAACCAGGACTTCTACCGGATCGACACTGCCTTGACCGTTCCGGCCATTGATCCACCGTCCTGGAAGCTTAAAGTGACGGGAATGGTGGAACGGGAAGTCGAGATCGATTTCGCCACGCTGCTCACCAAACCCATGACGGCCCGGCACATCACCATCGCGTGCGTCTCCAACGAGGTGGGCGGAGAGTTGATCGGCAACGCACTGTGGCTCGGCTGGCCGGTCCGTGAACTCCTGGCCATGGCGGGCCCCCAACCCGGAGCGGACATGGTGCTCTCCACGAGCAATGACGGGTGGACCGCAAGCACGCCGCTCGAAGTCCTCACCGATGACCGGGACGCCTTGCTGGCCGTGGGCATGAACGGCGAGCCGCTGCCCTTGGAGCACGGCTTCCCCGTCCGCATGATCGTGCCGGGACTCTACGGGTTCGTTTCCGCCACCAAGTGGCTCACCGAACTCAAAGTGACCCGTTTCGCCGACGACACCGCGTACTGGTCGACGCGCGGGTGGAGCGACCACGGACCCATCAAGACGCAATCACGGATCGACGTACCCCGCAGTGGCCGGACGGCCAAGGCAGGAACAGTCCGGTTTGGCGGCGTAGCGTGGGCACAACATCGCGGGATCAGCCGCGTGGAGCTGCGCGTCAACAGGGGAGCCTGGCAACAGGCAACGCTGGCAGCCGGCATCTCCAACGACACGTGGTACCAGTGGCAACTGGGAATCGACCTGGCGCCTGGAGACTACGAGGTCCAGGTCCGTGCCACCGACGTGACCGGGCAGCCCCAAAGCGAAAACCGGGCTCCCGTGGCCCCCGACGGAGCCACCGGCTATCACACGATCAACCTGAAGGTGGCTTGAGGCCCTACTCTGGGTAGGTCCGGACAACTCCGGATCCCAAGCGTGCAAACTGCGCAACCACAGGAGGACCTCCGTGCCCAGATCTGTTGCCGACCACCGTGCCGCCGTGGTGGAGCTGCTCACTGCCCAGTTGGTGGGCCGGACCCAGCAGGCCGGCAGGGCTGCCGTCCAGGACCACGGCAGCGAACCCGTCCCGTTGCTTGAGGCGCTCGGCCGCGCGCTCGCCGTCGACCTCCACGCCCCGCGCTCCCTGCCGCCTTTCGACAACTCCCAGATGGACGGTTTCGCCGTCCGGACCTCTGATCTTGCCGAAGGCGGTGCGGTGCTGAAAGTGGCAGCTCCGATCCCGGCCGGCGCGGCCCCCGAAGCGCTGCAGCCCGGCTTTGCGGTGCCCATCATGACAGGCGCCATGATCCCGGAGGGTGCCGATGCGGTCGTGCCCATCGAGAAGGCGGTCCCGAACACGTTCCCTGCGCCGGGTGCCGACGACGCCGAGGTCCGGCTTCCGGCCACGGCTCCCGGCACGTTCGTCAGGAACGTGGGCAGCGACATCACCGAGGGCCAACTCGCCCTGGCAGCCGGCACCCAGCTGGGCCCGGCCCAACTGGGATTGCTCGCGGCGTTCGGACTGACCACGGTGGACGTGCGGCGGCCCGTCCGCGTCCTCCTCGTGACCACGGGCGACGAAGTGGTTGAACCGGGGCAGTCCCTCACTGCAGGGAAGATCTTCGATTCCAACGGCACGCTGCTGGAAGCCTCCATGCGGCAGGCCGGCCTCCAGGTGGTTCGGACGGGGATCTCGGACGACCATCCGGAGTCGCTCCTCGCGGTCCTTCGCGGGCACGCCGCGCAGGTGGACCTGATTGTCACCACAGGTGGCGTCAGCAAGGGGGCCTACGAGGTGGTCCGCCAGGCCCTCGCCGATGACGACGTCGACTTCGTGCCGGTAGCCATGCAACCCGGAGGCCCGCAAGGCATTGGCCGCTTCCAGGGCGTTCCGTTCCTGGGCTTCCCGGGCAACCCGGTCAGTTGCCTCGTCTCATTCGAAATGTTCCTGCGCCCGGCACTGTCCCAGGTCCTGGGAACCCCGGCGCCGCGACCGGTCCAACACGCCCGCCTCTCGGCAGGCCTCACGTCGCCGGACGGCAAGCACCAGGTGCGGCGCGGCAGGCTTTCCGACGGCGTGCTCCGCATGGAGGGTGGCGCCGGCTCACACCTGGTCCATGCCTTGGCCCGCTCCAACGCCCTGGTCCAGATCCCGGCGAACGTCACGGAACTGCCCGAAGGGGCCGAAGTGGAAGTATGGGTATTGTGAACCACCTTTCCAACGAGCCGGGCGAGCTGACGCATCTCCGGCAGGATGGGACGGCCCAGATGGTGGACGTCTCCCACAAAGCAGTAACCACCCGCGAAGCCACGGCCACGGCGACCGTCCGCAGCACCCCGGAGGTGCTTGCCCTGCTGGGCTCGGGCGGCCTTCCCAAGGGTGATGCGCTGGCCGTTGCCCGCGTGGCCGGAATCATGGCGGCGAAAAAGACTCCGGAACTGATCCCGCTCTGCCACCCCCTTCCGATTTCCAAGGTCACCGTCGACTTTGAGCTGGACCGCGCGTCAGTGACCGTCGTGGCGACGGTGAAGACCCGTGGGGTGACCGGCGTCGAAATGGAAGCACTGACTGCCGCGTCCGTGGCCGCCCTGAGCGTGTACGACATGATCAAGGCCGTGGACAAGCACGCCGTCCTGACAGACATCCATGTCCTGGCCAAGAGCGGCGGTAAGAGCGGCGACTGGAACATCACCGGACAGGGCGTCGCAGCCGAGCAGGAAGGTGCCGCTGAATGAGTGCGTGCGAGCCGAACGCCCACGGACCGCGGAAGGCCGGCGTCGTCATAGCCTCCACGCGGGCGGCGGCAGGAATCTACCGCGACGAGACCGGGCCAGTCATCCTGGACTGGCTGGCGGAGCACGGTTTCGAGACGTTCCCCGCCATGGTTGTCCCTGATGGCGAGCCGGTGGGCGCAGCCCTGCGTGCCCTGCTGACCCAGCAGCCCGCCGTCGTGATCACCAGCGGCGGTACGGGCCTCAGCCCTGACGACCGCACGCCGGAAATGACCTTGCCGCTCCTTGACCGGGAGATTCCGGGAATCATGGAGGGAATCCGCAGGGCAGGTGCCGCAAAAACGCCCATGGCAATGCTCAGCCGCGGCCACGCCGGGGCGGCCGGACAAACGTTCATCGTCAATCTGCCGGGCTCTCCAAAGGGCGTCATGGACGGCCTGGCCGTTCTCGATCCGCTGATCGGACACCTATGCGAACAATTGGAAGGAAGCCATGCCCACTGAAACAGACTTCGAAGTAGTCAGCGCCGTGCTCAGTGCCGAGCCGATCTCCGTTGACCAGGCGATCGCCGCCGTCGAATCGGAAACCTCCGGTGCGGTGGTGAGCTTCAGCGGCGTGGTGCGCAACCACGACGCCGGCAAGGCCGTGGACCGGTTGAGCTACAGCGCCCATCCCACCGCGCACCGCACCATGACCGAGGTCGTGGCACAGTTGGTGGCCGAACATTCCGGGGAAGCCTCGCAGCCGGTGCGCATCTGGGCAGCCCACCGGATCGGCACGTTGGAAGTGGGCGATCCCGCACTGGTGTGCGCTGTTGCCGCCGCCCACCGTGGACAGGCTTTCGCAGTCTGCTCCGAACTCGTGGACCGGATCAAAGCGCAGGTTCCCATCTGGAAGGAACAATTTTTCAGCGACGGCACCGTCGAATGGGTGGGCGCCGGGGAGTAACGGTTCCTGGGCCTGCCCGCCCCGACGGTAGGCTTAAGGGCATGACCGAACAACTTGCCGTAGCAGTGCTGGGCGCCCACGGGCGCATGGGAATCGAGGCCGTGAAGGCAGTCGAAGCCGCCGAGGATATGACGTTGGTGGCTGCCCTCGGCCGCGGTGATTCCCTGGAGACGCTGCTCGAGGCAGGTGCGCAGTACGTGGTTGACCTGACGGTTCCTGACACCACCGAGACCAACGTCCGCTTCGCCGTTGAGCACGGCATCCACGCCGTTGTGGGTACCACCGGCTGGGACGCCCAGCGTCTGGAATCGCTGGGCGAACTGCTGGAACAGAAGCCCGGTACCGGTGTCCTGATCGCTCCCAACTTTGCCTTGGGATCCGTCTTGGCATCGGCCTTTGCCGCCAAGGCGTCGCAGTACTTCGAATCCGTCGAAATCATCGAACTGCACCACCCGAACAAGGTGGATGCACCTTCCGGTACTGCCGTTCGCACCGCGCAGCTTATTGCCGAAGCACGCCAGGAAGCAGGCGTCCCGGCCAGCCCTGACGCCACCGAATCCGAGCTGGATGGTGCGCGGGGCTGCGACGTGGAAGGCGTGCGTGTGCACAGCGTCCGTCTTCGCGGCCTGGTGGCGCACCAGGAGGTGCTGTTCGGCGGTCCGGGTGAACAGCTGACGCTTCGCCACGACTCCTTGGACCGGGCGTCGTTCATGCCCGGCGTGCTGCTTGGGCTACGGAAAGTCGCCGCGCACCCCGGACTCACCGTGGGGCTGGACGGCTACCTTGACCTGGGGCTTTAGCACCATGGGCAATTTATGGCAGGCGTTGAAGAAGAACCGCACCAAGATCTGGGTCGGTGCGATCACGCTGCTCCTGGTGCTGTACCTGGTGGTTTCGCTGCAGCGGTCGCTGCTGTTGCTGGGCGATCCGAGCCTCGTTGCCAAGGGGATCGGCGCCGCGTACCTGGTGTTGCCCGTTATCGGTGCCTGGGCGCTGATCCGGGAACTGCTGTTTGGTGCCCGTACTGAGCAAATGGCCAAAGTCCTTGAATCCGAAGGCGGCCTTCCGGTCGACAACCTGCCGCGGACACCCGGCGGCCGGATCGTCCGCGCCGCAGCGGACGCTGAATTCGAAAAGTACAAGGCCGAAGCCGAGGCAGCTCCCGAAGACTGGCGCTCCTGGTTCCGGCTAAGCTGCGCGTACGACGCCTCGGGGGACCGGAAACGCGCCCGTGCCTCCATGCGCGACGCCGTTAAGCTGTTCCGCTCTCAGCCCACCGCGGCGGGGCGGTAGCTGCCCAGCCGCGACGCTTGGTGGGCGAGCCACTCAAGGGGCCCGCGACGCCGCAGCACGGCAAAGCATCCGCCCACGGCCACTGCCGCCAAGGCCTGGACCCAGTACATTCCTTCGTCCGTCCAGCCTGCCGGCAGGGGGTTCCCGGTAAGACCCGAAACAACCCAGACATGGGCTGTGTACAGGGTCAGGGTCATGGCTCCAGGGCCGCTGAGGACCACAAGGAAGTTGACCTTGATGCGCTCGGCCACCCTGCCGAGGAGGAGGAACAGGCCGGTGACGGCTGCTGCGACGCCGCCGGTGTGCAGCAGGTCCAAGGTGGTTCCCGCGTGCGGCGCCGCAGTGGCAAGCCACCACCAGGAGCCGGTTTGCTGGAGCCCCGTGAGGTTGACCTGCAGCATGCTTTCCAAGGGGTAGCCGCGGGTTTGCGGGAGCGCCTCCAACGCAGCGCGGCCGCCCCATGATTCCATGGCAGCTGTTCCCGCGAGATTTGCTGCCACTGCCGCTGCCGTGCCCACGCCCACCAGCAACCATTGGATTCGTACGGCTTTGAGGGCGAGGCGGCCGATGACCAGGCCAATCAGCAGGTACGCCATCCACTGGAACACGGGGTAATAGCCGGTGAAGAAGAGATCCGCGAGGAGTTTGCCGGGAGTTTCGAGGTCGTCGGTGCCTGGGTTGTGACCCAACTGCAGGGGCGGGTTGGCCTCCAAGAGAAGCGGGCGGACCAGATAGGCAAGGACAGGCGCGGCCAGTAGCCAGCCGGCGGCCCAAGAGCACAGCGCCTTCAGCCGAAGGCCCAAGAACGGCAGGATGCACAGGAACAGCACGGCGTAGTGGACCAGGATGATGGCGATATTGACGTCGAGGCCGCCGAGCATCAGCCCGACGACGGCGATCACCAAGGCCCGCATGGCGACGCCGCGCCGCGCAGCCCAGAGTCCGGCACCCTCCCGGGGCTCCTGTTTGCCTGTGGAGAGCGCCAGGCCAATGCCTGCGAGGACGGCGAACAAAGCCGAGGAGCGCCCGGAAAACGTCAAGCCAACCCACGTGGGTGCCCAATCCGGCGCCGGCCCGAACGTTGGTACCAGGTGGGTTGCCATCATGCCCAGGAGTGCCGCGCCCCGTGCCGCATCGATCCCGGTGAGGCGGGTGGAGAGCGTGCTTCCGCGGGGAGATTCCCGGGATGGGGCCGTCTCTCGCCTGGTCATGAAGTGATCGTCTCATGGGCTGCTGTGAAGGTGCTGTGCCGGCGGTGGGATGGTTTGGGTGGACAGCCACCCTTGTTTTTCGAAGATATGTTCGAATAATATTGCCGCATGAACAACGCTCCAAGATCCTCGGATGGCCTGGCTGGTCCCATGAAGGCGATCAGCCCCGGCGTGGTGGACTTCCTGTTCAGGCAACTCGTTGCCGGCGAGCCGCCCGAGGATGTCCAGTGGCGTCGCGAGGGAGTGGTGCTGGGGGAGCAGGCGCCCGGCGCGGAGTTGGCCCGGCGCCTGGCTGAAACGGACCTCGAAGCCCTCACCCCGCTCGAACTCTTTGAGTATGTGCGGGCATCGCAGCGGCTCGTGGCGTGGGCCGAACAGCTCAAGGAGCGGGCTGTCGCGCACTACTGTGCCGAGGAGCCGGGGCGGCGGACCGTCCGCCCGGCCTCCACCTCATGACGACCATCACGCGGACCGTATTCCCGTAACCCGTGCGGGACAGGGTAACGTTTTTCCTATGTCTGACTCCCGCGCCCACATTCCCGCTCTTGGTACCCTGCTGACCGCCATGGTCACCCCGTTCACCGAGGACGGCAAGGTCGACTACGACCAAGCCGCGGCGCTGGCAGAAAAGCTCGTTGCCGATGGCTGCGACGGACTCGTGGTCACAGGTACCACCGGTGAGACGTCCACCCTTACCGACGACGAGAACATCGGCATGTTCCGTGCCGTCAAGGAAGCGGTCGGCGGCAAGGCCGCGATCATTGCCGGTACCGGCACCAACGACACCGCACACTCCGTCCACCTCTCCCAGCGTGCCGCTGAGGTGGGCGTCGACGGCCTCCTGATCGTCACCCCCTACTACAACAAGCCAAGCCAGTCCGGTGTGCGCGCGCACTTCGAGACCATTGCGTCCGCCACCGACCTCCCGGTGATGCTCTACGACATTCCCGGCCGCTCCTCCATCCAGATTGCTCCCGAGACCATGATTACCCTGGCCAAGCACCAGAACATCGTGGCCGTCAAGGACGCCAAGGCCGACTTCGCCGCCGCCACCCGCGTGATGGCCGAGACCGACCTCGTGTTCTACTCCGGAGACGACGGACTGACGCTGCAGTGGATGGCGCTCGGTGCCGCAGGCCTGGTGGGGGTAACCACGCACGTGGCGACGCGCCGCTTCCGCGAACTGATCGACGCGGTCAACGCGAACGACCTCGCCACGGCAAGGGCCATCAACTTTGAATTGGAGCCCGTGGTTCGCGCAACCATGACCCGGGTCCAGGGCGCAGTAGCCGCCAAGCAGATTCTCAAGTGGCAGGGAGTCCTGCCCAACTCGGTTGTCCGTTTGCCTCTCGTGGAGCCGGACCAGGCCGAGATCGACACCATCCGCGGGGACTTGGCGGAAGCCGGAATGGACTTCAACGTCTAGGACGGTTCCGCCGGAAAGTAGCTGAATATGACCCAAACCGCCCTTCCTGGACTGGTTACTCCGCCGAAGCTGCCGCAGGGCACGTTGCGGATTGTTCCGCTCGGTGGGCTGGGGGAGATTGGCCGCAACATGGCGGTCTTCGAGATCAACGGCAAATTGCTGGTTGTCGACTGCGGCGTGCTCTTTCCGGAAGAGACGCAGCCCGGAGTGGACCTGATCCTGCCTGATTTCTCGTACATCGAGGACAGATTGGACGACGTCGTGGGCGTGGTGCTCACGCACGGCCACGAGGACCACATCGGTGCTGTACCGTACCTGCTGCGCCTCAAGGCAGATATCCCGCTGATCGGTTCCCAGCTCACCCTTGCCCTGGTGGAAGCCAAGCTGCAGGAACACCGGATCAAGCCCTACACGCTGACCGTGACCGAAGGCCAGGTAGAGCAGTTCGGTCCCTTCGAGTGCGAGTTCGTGGCCGTCAACCACTCCATCCCCGACGCCCTGGCCGTGTTCCTCCGTACCGAAGGCGGAACGGTCCTCCACACGGGCGACTTCAAGATGGACCAGCTGCCGCTCGATGGCCGGATCACCGACCTTCGGCACTTTGCCCGGCTGGGTGAAGAAGGAGTGGACCTTTTCATGGCCGACTCCACCAATGCCGATGTTCCCGGTTTCACCACGGCGGAGAAGGAAATCGGTCCCACGCTGGACAACCTCTTTGCCCAGGCGAAGAAGCGCATCATTGTGGCTTCCTTCTCCTCGCACGTGCACCGTGTCCAGCAAGTCCTGGATGCCGCGGCCAAGCATGGCCGCAATGTCGCTTTCGTGGGCCGCTCCATGGTCAGGAACATGGCGATTGCCGCCAAGCTCGGATACCTGGACGTACCGCCGGGCATCCTGGTGGACATCAAGAACATCGACGACCTGCCGGACAACCGCGTGGTCCTGATGTCCACCGGTTCCCAGGGTGAGCCGATGGCTGCGTTGTCCCGCATGGCCAACGGAGACCACCGCGTGGTGGTGGGGCAGGGCGATACCGTCATCCTTGCTTCCAGCTTGATCCCGGGCAACGAAAATGCCGTGTTCCGCATCATCAACGGACTACTGAAGCTCGGCGCAGCCGTGATCCACAAGGGAACTGCCAAGGTCCACGTGTCCGGCCATGCTGCCGCCGGAGAACTGCTCTACTGCTACAACATCCTTGAACCGCTTAACGCCATGCCCGTGCACGGGGAAACCAGGCACCTGATCGCCAACGGCAGGATCGCCGAAGAATCCGGCGTTCCCACCGAGGGCATCATCCTCAGTGACAACGGCACGGTCATTGACCTCAAGGACCACAAAGCGGACATCGTGGGCCAGGTGGAAGTGGGCTTCGTCTACGTGGACGGCTCCAGCGTCGGGGAGATCACGGACGCGGACCTCAAGGACCGCCGCATCCTGGGCGACGAGGGCTTCATTTCCGTCATCACGGTCATCAACCGCACCACGGGCAAGATCGTTTCCGGCCCGGAGATCCACGCCCGCGGCGTGGCGGAGGACGATTCCGTGTTCGACGAGATCATTCCCAAGATCAATGCCGCCCTCGAAGAAGCCGTGCTGAGCCACGCCGACCACACCAACCACCAGTTGCAGCAAGTGGTGCGCAGGGTCATCGGCACCTGGGTCAACCGGAGGCTGCGTCGCCGCCCCATGATCATCCCGGTGGTCCTGGAGGCCTGACCTTCCAGCAACATGCACCCCGAAGAGGGCCTGAAATCCGCGGATTTCAGGCCCTCTTCGGGTAGCGTGGCAAACATGGCGACCCGTACTTCCTCCACGCCACGAGGCAGCTCCAGCAATAAATCCGGCACCGGCCGAGGCGGAGCTGCAAGCAAAAGCACCGCAGCCCGGAACGGCCGCGGCGGTTCCGCGCGGGGAAAGCAGGCCGCCGTCGAGCCCCATGCGCCGCTGCCGGTCCGGATGCTCTCCGGTGCCTGGCAGGGCATCGGCCACGTGGTGGGCGCCGGCGTCCGCCGCATCGGTTCGGACGTCAGCGATCTCGATCCCGAGGACCGCCGTGATGGCGCCGCGCTCTTCAACCTCGTCCTGGGCATAGCAATTGCCACCTTCGCGTGGTGGGGCTGGACCGGCTGGCTTCCGGACGTCGTGTACAGCGTGGTCAACGGCACCCTCGGGTGGATGTCATTGCTGCTTCCCTTCATGCTCTTTGTCTGCGCCTTCCGGCTGTTCCGTAAGCCGCAGGACGGCCGGGGCAACAACCGCGTAGGCATCGGCTTCATGGTCATGACGTTTGCCGGCTCGGCCCTGGCCCACGTCATCGGCGGCCAGCCCACGGTGGCCGACGGCTTCGACGGCCTGCGACGGGCAGGGGGAATGCTTGGTTTCCTCGCCGCGGCTCCGCTGGCGGCGATCCACGTGGCCGTTCCGGTCCTCATCTACAGCCTGCTGGCCTTCATTTCCTTGCTGATCGTCACGGCAACACCTTTTGGTGCCATTCCTTCGCGGATCCGTACCGGGTATGAGCACCTGATGGGTGTTGACCTGGAAGAGGCCCGTTCCGGCCAGGATGCGCACGACCGCAGCTACCTCTATGGCGGGGAGCCGGAGGCGAAGCCCAAGAAGAAGCGCACGCGGCTCTTCGGCAAGGACGAGGAGTCCGAGGCAAAGCTTGAAGGCTACGTCGGGGACGAGGCCTTCGAACACGCAATAGTGGACGACGACGAGAATCCAGCGCCGTCCGCACCGCGCGTACCGCCGGGGGTGCGCCGCCCGACGCAGGCGGAGATCGCCGTCGGGAAGATCAAGGCAGCCCAGGGACTCGGCGCGGCACCGGGCCTGGACAATCCCACCGAAGCCATCCCGGTCCTGACACCGGAAATGACCACCCCCGTGGCCCAGGTACCGGCCAAACCGGCCGGAGCGCCTTTGCCCCAGGCACCCATCCCGCAGCGCACGGAACAGCTGTCCCTGGCCGGGGACGTGACGTACACCTTGCCTGCCTCGGACTTCCTGACACCGGGTTCCATTCCGAAGGAGCGCACGGAGGCCAATGACGCCGTCGTCGCAGCCCTGACCGACACCCTGACGCAGTTCAATGTGGACGCCTCGGTGACCGGCTTCAGCCGCGGACCCACCGTCACCCGGTACGAGATCGAGCTGTCCCCGGGAACCAAGGTGGAACGCGTCACGGCGCTGTCCAAGAACATCTCCTACGCCGTGGCCTCCAGCGATGTGCGCATCCTGAGCCCCATCCCCGGGAAGTCGGCCATCGGCATCGAGATTCCCAACTCGGACCGCGAGACCGTTTCCTTGGGCGACGTCCTGCGGAGCCAGAATGCCCGCCGCACGGACCACCCGATGGTCATGGGCGTCGGCAAGGACGTGGAGGGTGGCTACGTGGTGGCCAACCTCGCCAAGATGCCCCACCTTCTGGTGGCCGGTGCCACCGGTGCCGGTAAGTCGAGCTTCGTGAACTCCATGATCACCTCGCTCTTGATGCGCGCCACGCCGGACGAGGTCCGCATGGTCATGGTGGACCCCAAGCGCGTTGAGCTGACTGCCTATGAGGGCGTTCCGCACCTTATTACGCCCATCATTACCAACCCCAAGAAAGCTGCCGAGGCCCTGCAGTGGGTGGTCCGGGAAATGGACGCCCGCTACGACGACCTCGCCAACTACGGCTACAAGCACATTGATGACTTCAACAAGGCTGTTCGTGCCGGCAAGGTCACGCCACCGGTGGATTCCAAGCGGGTCATCAAGCCCTACCCATACCTCCTGGTGATCGTGGACGAGCTCGCGGACCTCATGATGGTGGCTCCGCGCGATGTCGAAGACTCGATTGTCCGCATCACGCAGCTGGCCCGTGCCGCCGGTATCCACTTGGTCCTGGCCACCCAGCGTCCGTCCGTGGATGTGGTCACGGGCCTCATCAAGGCCAACGTGCCCTCCCGCATGGCCTTTGCCACCTCCTCCGTCACGGACTCCCGCGTTGTACTGGACCAGCCGGGTGCCGAAAAACTCATCGGCCAAGGTGATGCCCTGTTCCTGCCGATGGGCGCGTCCAAGGCCATGCGCGTGCAGGGTGCCTGGGTATCCGAGTCGGAAATCCATAAAGTGGTGGAGCACGTCAAGGGGCAGCTCCAGGCGGTCTACCGGGACGACGTCGCAGCCGAGGCGCCGAAGAAACAGATCGACGACGACATCGGAGACGACCTCGAGGTCCTGCTCCAGGCCACCGAACTCGTGGTCACCACGCAATTCGGTTCCACCTCGATGCTCCAGCGCAAGCTCCGTGTTGGCTTCGCCAAGGCAGGCCGGCTGATGGACCTGCTGGAGTCACGGGGCGTTGTGGGTCCGTCCGAAGGATCCAAGGCCCGCGATGTCCTGGTCAAGCCGGACGATCTCGCTGCCGTCCTGGCGGCGATGAAAGGTCAGGAGGCGCCTGCTGCGCCGGACGCCCAGACGGCGGCCCTGAGCGACAACGCGAACGCGAACATCGCCGCGGGCGGTTATGCCGAGGACCTGGTAGCGGCGGACCTCGACAACCGGACACAGGCGATCGACTACTACGATGGCGCCGATGGTTCCGATGACGATGAGGGCGGCGAAGACGCCTGGTCGCTCACTGGCCGCTGATCTCCAGACGGTAGCCTAGAGGGGTGACTACAGCCGAGGGCGACAACGCCACGTCGAGCGGTTCCGATCTTTGGAACCTGCCCAACATCCTGACGATGCTACGCATTGTCCTGGTTCCTTTCTTTGTCTGGTTCCTGCTTGCCGACGACGGTCAGCACGGATGGTGGCGCTGGGCGGCGGTGGCCGCGTTCGCCGTCGCGATCTATACGGACAAGCTCGACGGCGACATCGCACGGGCGCGCGGCCTCATCACCAATTTCGGCAAGATCGCCGATCCCATTGCGGACAAGCTGCTCATTGGCTCCGCCCTGGTTCTGCTCTCTGTGCTGGGGGAGTTGCCCTGGTGGGTGACCATCCTGATCCTGGTGCGAGAGTGGGGGATTACCGCGCTGCGTTTCGTCGTGATCCGCTACGGCGTGATGCCTGCCTCCCGCGGCGGAAAACTGAAGACGGTGGTCCAGACAGTGGCGATCTTCCTCTACACCCTTCCGCTCAAGGCCATTGCGCCGTGGCTGGTCGATGTTGCCTTCTGGGTGATGATGGTCGCCTTGGCCATCACGTTGTGGACCGGCGTCGAGTACGTGGTCCAGGCACTGAAGCTCCGCGCCGCCGGACGCCGCGCATGAGCACGGCCCCCACCGCGGGCGCCGCGGCTGAAACCGCGACGGCGGCAGTTGCCGAAGCGATCGAACGGCACCTGACGGTGGCCACGGCCGAGTCCTTGACGGCTGGAATGGTGGCGGCCACGTTGGCAAATACGCCGGGTGCATCCGGGATGCTCCAGGGGGGTGTGGTTGCCTACCAGAACTCCGTCAAGGCGGCCGTCCTCGGAGTATCCCGGGAGTTGTTGGCGGCAGTTGGTTCGGTGGACGGCGAGGTCGCGGCGGCCATGGCGGAAGGAGCCCGCCGGGCGTGTGGGGCCGACGTCGGAATTTCCACCACCGGGGTGGCGGGGCCGGATCCGCACGACGGCAAGGCCGTTGGCAGCGTCTTCATTGGCGTTGCCACGGAAGCCGGCAGCCGGTGGTTTGAATACTCCTTTTCGGGGGACAGGCAAGATATCAGGGAACAAGCGTGCACGGGTGCCCTGGAGCGGTTGCTTACCGCCGTACGCGGGCTTGGTTACCGTTCGTAAAGTAGCCGGGAACAAAAACTGATTGCCAATAGTTGTGTCATTGTGTCGCTTCGGAATGGCCGGGGCGCCTAGGATGGAGAAACCAACCCCGGTCCGCCAGCCAGCGGACCGGAAGAACGAGGGAGCAAGGCGATACAGATGGTAAAGCAGCCCGTATCCGTGAACGGCGTTGTCCGCTGGAAGGATGTGGGCTTGGCTGATCAGGCACAGAGCGAACAGAAGGAGCGCAAAATGGTTGTACTACGCCACGAGATCGGTGATGTACTGCGCGATGTCCGCCAGCGTCAAGGCCGTACCCTTCGTGAGGTCTCACACAGCGCCCGTGTTTCGCTGGGCTACCTGAGTGAGGTTGAACGAGGCCAGAAGGAGGCTTCTTCCGAGCTCCTGTCCTCGATCTGCACCGCATTGGACGTTCCGTTGTCCAGCATGCTCCGCGAAGTCAGCGACCGCGTTGCAGTTGCCGAGGGCGTCGCTGTTCCGGACACCGTTCCGCAGGAGTTCTCCCAGCGCTACGGTCGCGATCTCGATCTCACAGACGATTTCGGCCAGGGCATGCTCTCCGGAGCCCGGTAACCAAGCCACCAAGATCACTGAAAAGGTCCCCAGCCGTTTGGCTGGGGACCTTTTCTTCGTCCTAGTCCGTGGCTTCGCCCGGCTCGTTGTCCTTGAGGGGAACCTCCCTGAGGAGGGGGTCGCTGTAGACGGCGTTGAGGCGGCCCATGTAATCGGCCAGGGTCTTGACGTCTTCCAGCGGCCATTCGCCGAGCCTTTCGCGGAAGACCTGCCGGCGCGCGTCCTGCACCTGGTGCATTTTCTCTTCGCCCTTGTCCGTCAAACGGATGGACTGTGCCCTGCCGTCCTGCGGGTCCGCTTCCTTGTAGACCAGGCCGATGCCTTCCAGGAAGGCGATCTGCCGGCTCACTGAGGGCTTTCCGACGCCAATGCAGGTTGCCAGGTCCGTCAGCCGGATGGGACCCTCGCGGCGGATAATGGTCAGCAAGCCATAGGCGGCCGGTTCCATGTCCGGGTGGACCTGGCGGGACAATTGATGCGAAATCGAGCGGGCGCGGCGCCAGAGCAGGCTCAGCTGGTGTTCCACCTGCTGAAGGGCGTCGTCCACGTCGTCACTGGCAACGGCCGGAGCGGGCGCGCTGGGAAGAGGATTGCTCATGGCAACCATTCTAAGGTCCGGCAAGCATGAGAGACTCTATCCGTGAGGGCGAGTGACTTCTGGCGATTGATGGACGACGAATTCGGCGCGGGCTATTCCCGGGTCCTTGCAGGCTCCCTTGTCCTGGCAGGGGTCGGGGGGCGGACTGCGGTTGACGCCCTCGCCGCGGGATTCCCTCCCCGCGAGGTCTGGATCGCGGTCTGTGATGTCCAGGACGTCCCCCTTGAACGGCGGTTGGGCAGGGACATCAAGCCCATCAGCTAGGCGGACACCGTGGGTCCGGCTGATGACACGCCGCAGTGTTGTTCGAATATCTGTTCGGATGGGGATATGCTCCTGTGAGAGGAAAATTGATCCTGAGCGGCGATTTCCTACGCAGTCCGCAGCTGTTTTCCACATAGGCAAAAGCGGGCTGCACAAAATGTCAGGGCCCCGTAATAGCGTCAGACATGACAAGGAAAGCGGCCGTTCAGGCCACTCCACAGCGAGAAAGCATCAGAGGTGTGAACCATGGCGGCAACCCCGGATCGTGAGAAGGCGCTTGAAGCAGCGCTTGCCCAGATCGACAAGCAATTCGGCAAAGGCTCCATCATGCGCCTGGGTGACGATACCCGGGCTCCCATTGAGGTCATTCCCACCGGCTCCATCGCCCTGGACGTGGCCCTCGGTATCGGCGGGCTGCCACGCGGCCGTGTCGTAGAGATCTACGGTCCTGAATCCTCGGGTAAGACCACCGTTGCGCTCCACGCCGTAGCCAATGCCCAGCGCAATGGCGGCATTGCGGCCTTCATCGACGCCGAACACGCCCTGGACCCTGATTACGCCGCAAAGCTTGGCGTGGACACGGATGCCCTGCTCGTTTCGCAGCCGGATACCGGTGAACAGGCGCTGGAGATCATGGACATGCTGGTGGGCTCCGGCTCCCTGGACATCATTGTCATCGACTCCGTGGCCGCGCTCGTTCCGCGTGCGGAAATCGAAGGCGAGATGGGTGACTCGCATGTAGGCCTCCAGGCCCGCCTCATGAGCCAGGCCCTGCGAAAGATCACCGGTCGCCTGAGCCAGACCAAGACCACCGCCATCTTCATCAACCAGTTGCGCGAAAAGATCGGCGTGTTCTTCGGGTCGCCGGAAACCACCACGGGTGGCAAGGCCCTGAAGTTCTACGCATCCGTCCGCATCGATGTCCGCCGCATCCAGACGCTCAAGGAAGGCGCGGACTCGGTGGGTAACCGCACCAAGGCCAAGATCGTCAAGAACAAGATGGCCCCGCCCTTCAAGGTCGCTGAGTTCGACATCATCTACGGCCAGGGCATTTCCCGCGAGGGTGGCATCATCGACATGGGTGTTGAGCACGGCATCATCAAGAAGTCCGGCTCGTGGTTCACCTACGATGGCGACCAGTTGGGCCAGGGCATGGAGAACTCGCGCCGGTTCCTGCGCGACAACCCCGAGCTTGCCCAGGAACTGGAGCGCCTCATCAAGGAGAAACTGGGCGTTGGCGTCAAGCCCGAAGAGGACACCCCGAAGCTGAAGGCCGTTGACGGATAGGTTCGGGCCGGACCCGGATTCGCCCATCGCGGACGATCCCGAGCCAGACCCCGAGTCCGTGGCGCGTGCCATCGTCCTGCGTCAATTGACCATGGCGCCGCGGAGTCGGCTTCAGCTGGCGCGTAAACTGGCGGAGCGCAAGGTTCCCGAGGATGTCGCCGAAGCCGTTCTGGACCGCTTCGAAGAAGTGCAACTCATTGATGACGCGGAGTTTGCCCGAATGTGGGTCCGCAGCCGTTCCCAAAGCAAGAAGCTTGCCAAGGGTGCTCTGCGTCGGGAGCTTTCGGACAAAGGCATCGATTTGGACCACGCAGAAGAGGCCCTGTCCCAGCTCAGCGATCAGGATGAAGAGCGGGCTGCGCGGGAGCTCGTTCAGCGTAAGCTCAGGCCCGGACTTGATCTTGCGGACCGTGCCGAGCGTGACAAGTACACCCGGAGGCTTGCCTCCATGCTGGCGAGGAAGGGCTACGCACCCTCACTCGCGTTCAGGATCGTCGGTGAGGTACTGGACGAAGCCGGTACCCTTGAGTAGTGAGTTTGACCATTCCTTCCCCTTCAGCAGATTCAGTGCAGCCCTCCCTTGAGCCGCGGACCTATCAAGTCCGGACTTTTGGCTGCCAGATGAACGTCCACGATTCCGAGCGCATGGCCGGACTCCTGGAGGACGCCGGGTACGTGCCGGCTGAAGGTGAGCTTGCCGACGTCGTGGTGTTCAACACCTGCGCGGTGCGCGAGAATGCGGACAACAAGCTTTACGGGAACCTCGGGCAGTTGCGCCAGGTCAAGGCCGCCAACCCGGGAATGCAGATTGCGGTCGGCGGGTGCCTGGCCCAGAAGGACCGGGAAACCATTGTCCGGAAGGCGCCGTGGGTGGACGCCGTGTTCGGAACCCATAACGTCGGGGCACTCCCGGCCTTGCTAAACAGGGCACGCCATAACAACGAGGCCCAGCTGGAAATCCTCGAGTCACTCGATGTTTTCCCTTCCACGCTGCCTACCAAGCGTGATTCCGTGTATTCGGGGTGGGTCTCCATTTCCGTTGGCTGCAACAACACTTGCACTTTCTGCATCGTGCCGTCCCTGCGTGGCAAGGAGAAGGACCGACGCCCCGGTGAAATCCTTGCGGAAATCCAGGCTCTGGTGGACGACGGCGCTGTTGAAGTGACGCTGCTGGGCCAGAACGTGAACTCCTACGGCGTGGAGTTTGGCGACCGCCTGGCCTTCTCCAAATTGCTCAGGGCCTGTGGTGACATCGAAGGCCTGGAGCGTGTCCGCTTCACCAGCCCACATCCTGCGGCGTTTACCGATGACGTAATTGACGCCATGGCAGAAACACCCAACGTCATGCCCCAGCTGCACATGCCGCTGCAGTCCGGTTCGGACAAGGTCCTCAAGGACATGCGCCGCTCCTACCGGTCCAGCAAATTCCTCGGCATCCTGGACAAGGTCCGTGAACGGATCCCCAACGCTGCCATCACCACGGACATCATTGTGGGTTTCCCCGGCGAGACTGAGGAAGACTTCCAGGCCACCCTGGACGTCGTGGAACAGTCCCGGTTCGCTTCGGCCTTCACTTTCCAGTACTCCAAGAGGCCAGGCACCCCCGCTGCCGATCTTCCCGAACAGTTGCCCAAGGCCGTTGTCCAGGAACGCTACGAGCGGTTGACGGCACTCCAAGACCGGATCGCTGCCGAGGAGAATGCCAAACAGCTCGGCCGCAGCGTCGAAATCCTCGTGACGGCGCAGTCGGGACGCAAGGCGGAGGAGACGCATCGGCTGTCCGGGCGTTCCAAGGACCAGCGGCTGGTGCACTTCTCGGTGCCCGAAGGTTCTGAGTCGCCCCGGCCCGGTGATTTCGTCACCGTAACCATCACCGAGGCCGCTGCCTTCCACCTGGTGGCCGATCCCGCCGGACCCGCGGAGTACGTCCTTCGCCGCTCCAGGGCGGGGGACGCATGGGATCGTGCGCAGGCTGACAGTTGTGGGGTTCCTGCCCCGGGCGCCGGCAGTGCGAAGACCGGCGTGTCGCTGGGCATGCCGGCCATTCCTGTCCGCCGCTGAACCGGGCTTGGCAGATCATGCACCCTGAAGGGCCGGATACGTCGGCGCTGCCCGTGATTGCGGTTGTGGGTCCCACCGGTTCGGGCAAGTCGGACCTTGGCGTTGAGCTTGCCCTCGCGTTGGACGGTGAAGTCATTAATGCCGATGCCTTGCAGTTCTACCGTGGCATGGACATCGGTACGGCCAAGGTTACCGTGGACGAACGCAGGGGCGTGCCGCACCATTTGCTGGACACCATGGACGTCACCGAGGAAGCCAGCGTGGCCGGTTTCCAGGCCGAATGCCGGCGGACCATCCAGGACATCCATGCGCGCGGGAAGCGTGCCATCATGGTGGGCGGCTCGGGCCTGTATGTCCGTGCGGCACTGGACGTCCTTGAATTTCCGGGTACGGACCCGGTGATCCGCCAGCGGCTGGAAGCCGAGTGTGCGGCCACCGGCTTGTCCCCGCTCCGAGCGCGCCTGGAAGACGTCGATCCGGTCTCGGCGGCCAGGCTGGGTGACGCCCGGCGGGTGATCCGGGCCTTGGAAGTCCACGAACTCACCGGACGGCCCTTCAGTTCCTTCATGCCCCAACGCGAGTACTTCCAACAGGCAATCCAAGTGGGACTCTCGGTGGACCGGGACGTTCTTCGGGACCGGCTGGCGGACCGCGTCCACCGGATGGTGGACGCGGGTCTCCTGGACGAGGTGGAACGGTTGGACGCGGCAGGCCTGCGGCAAGGCAAGACGGCATCGCGTGCCTTGGGCTACGCACAGTTCCTGAAAGTGCTGGATGGCCACGCCGGCATTCCCGAAGCGGTTGAGGAAACAATCGTCGCAACGAGGCAGTTCGCCCGGCGGCAATTGACCTGGTTCCGGGCGGACCCGCGGATCCACTGGCTGGACTGGCAGGACCCGGCCCTCGTTGCGAAAGCCGTGGCACTCACCAAAGCCGCGTGATTTCTGGCCGAAGAGCACGGCAGGTAGCCTAGGTTCATGGATCAGACCACCGCAGTTTCCGCCCCGCAGCCCGTTGCTGCCGAGGCCACCTTGCCCCAAGCCAAGCTGTCTGGCCTGGCCTTTTCAAAGGGCCACGGAACCGGAAACGACTTTGTGCTGATCGCTGACCCCGGGGCCATCCACGAGATCACCCCGGACCAAGTGGCACAGCTGTGCGACAGGCACCGCGGCATTGGCGGAGATGGACTGATCCGGGCCGTGCCGTCCCGCGATCTGCCCGAAGGCCGCGCCCTGCTGGAGCAGGATTCCTCGGCGGAATGGTTTATGGACTACCGCAACGGCGACGGTTCATTGTCCGAGATGTGCGGCAACGGCGTTCGGGTCTTCGTCCACTTCCTCATTGACCAGGGCCTGGTTGAACTTGGTCCAGGACAAGCCCTGACCATCGGAACCCGTGGCGGTATCAAGAAGATCGTCCGCTCGGACAACGGTTACGCAGTGGACATGGGCCCGTGGGAGTTCATCTTCCCGGCCGAGGCCACCTCCAAGGCCATGGATGCCCTGGTGAGTGCGGACGGACTCGAGGTGGCCCGCCCTGGCCTTTCGGTCAGCATGGGAAACCCCCATACCGTGGTGGCACTGGCCGAACTGTCTGAATTGTCGGCCACGCAGCTTTTCAAGGCTCCCGTGGTGGATCCGAAGCCCGCCAACGGCACCAACGTGGAGTTCGTCGTCCCCGCGGAGCCACTGGTCCACGACGGCTTCGGATCAATCACCATGCGGGTTCACGAGCGTGGCGTAGGTGAAACCCAGTCCTGCGGCACCGGGGCGTGTGCAGCCGCCGTCGCCATTCGCCACTGGGCAGGAAGCACCGCGCCGAACGCGTGGCACGTCAACGTTCCCGGCGGCGTGGTGGACGTCAAGTTCTTCCCGGGGCCGGATGGCCGCGAGCACGTTGAACTCAGCGGCCCAGCCGTCATTGTCGCTAAAGGGACGCTTTCCTGACGCGAAGGATCCTGAAGGACTTGGAGGTGCTTTCACGGGACACCGTGAAGGACTTGTCCAATTCGGCCGCCAGCCATCGCTGCAGGGAGTCCGAGCCCAGGTTCTTCTGGACCACCAACCATGCGTTGCCACCCGGCGCCAGCCTGGGCAGCCAGGTCAGCAGGAGTGAGTGAAGTTCGTCCTTGCCGATCCGGATGGGCGGGTTGGACCAGATGGTGGAAAACTCGACGTCGGCGGCAACTTCGTCGGGAAGGCTCGCCTTCACATTGCCCAGCCCAAGCGAAGCCGCGTTCTCGTTGGTCAAGGTGATGCAGCGTTCGTTGACATCCACGGCATACACCTGCGCGGACGGTGCCATCAGCCCCATGGTCAACGCAATCGGACCCCAGCCGCAGCCGATATCCAGCAGGTTTCCGCGGGGCGAAGGCGGCGGCACGTCAGCGAGCAGGATTGCCGTTCCCTTGTCTATGCCGTCCGGACTGAAAATCCCGGAGGAGGTCTGCAAGTGCCGGGTGGCTCCGGCCAGTTCCACCGTCAAAGCCTTACGTGTGAAGGGACCGGCGGGTTGGGCGCTGAAATAGTGTGCAGACTCCATAATTTGCCAGATTAGTTGGCGATCGGCGCCTTGGGAAACTGCAGCCCGGAAGGGCCGGTTTGACACGGGATGCTACTGTGGAAGGCATGTTCTTGATCTTTGAGTAATCAGCCCATGGCTCTGCCCGCGATGCAGGACCGCGCTGCCGAATCACTTTCCGTGACCAGCGCCGCCCCTTCCGCCCGGCAGGTTCCCCGGCTCAGTCCGCTTCCCTTTCCGGGGTTGCGGGCGCTCAGAAGATCGAGTCACCATCCGACACCATGCTCCGTTGACCCGGCCTGGCTGCTTTCAGGCTTGACCGGCTTGCGTGAGAGCAACCGGAAAGCATGGGCAGTCTTCAGCCGGACCGGACCTCTGCGCGGATCCAACCGCCACCACCCACCAGCCAGGCCAGCCGGACGCCACCCGGCTGCCGGCCACGCTCCAGGAGGCCCTTTTGGCCCAAGCACGTCAGCCCAGCGCGAATACCGACGCGCCGCACAGCAAACAGCATTATTCTGGAATTGCCGAACAGTCTAAGGAGACCATGACCACCCAGAAGCACTCCGGATCCGATTCCGACGCCCAGGACATGAGTCCTGAAGAGATCCAGGCCGTCATCGACCGGATTCTGTCCAAGGACGTACCAGCGCAGGCATCCGGGGATCCTGACGCCAAGGGCGTTCTTGGCAAGGCCCAAGCGATCTCCACGCTTGACCAAGAGCACAGCATTTTCGACGGCGAGCAGGAAGACCTTGCTGAACGCCGCGCGCTCCGCCGGACGGCAGGCCTTTCCACGGAACTCGAGGATGTCACCGAGGTTGAGTACCGGCAGCTGCGCCTTGAGCGCGTAGTCCTTGCAGGCCTTTGGACCGAGGGCACCTTGGCCGATGCCGAGAACTCCCTCCGTGAGCTCGCAGCGCTTGCCGAGACCGCCGGTTCGGAGGTGTTGGATGGACTGGTCCAGCGCCGCACCAAGCCTGATCCCGGAACGTTCCTTGGTTCGGGCAAGGCCCAGGAACTCAAGGCGATCGTCGCCTCCACCGGCGCCGACACGGTGGTGGTGGATACCGAGCTTTCGCCGTCCCAGCGGCGTGGCCTGGAGGACATCGTGAAGGTCAAGGTTGTTGACCGGACAACGTTGATCCTGGACATCTTCGCCCAGCATGCAAAGAGCCGTGAGGGCAAGGCCCAAGTGGAACTGGCCCAGCTGGAGTACCTGCTCCCCAGGCTCCGTGGTTGGGGTGAATCCATGTCCCGCCAGGCTGGTGGCCAGGTGGGTGGTGCAGGGGCCGGCATGGGTTCCCGTGGTCCCGGTGAAACCAAGATCGAACTCGACCGCCGGCGTATTCGTACACGGATGGCCAAGCTGCGTCGGGAGATCGCCGCGATGAAGCCGGCGCGCGAAACCAAGCGGGCCAACCGCCGTCGTAATGCCGTTCCTTCCGTTGCGATCGCCGGCTACACCAACGCCGGCAAGTCCTCACTGCTCAATCGCCTCACGGATGCCGGTGTCCTGGTGGAGAACGCGCTGTTCGCCACGCTGGATCCCACGGTCCGGAAGGCCCAAACGCCCGACGGCATCGGTTACACCTTGGCCGATACTGTGGGCTTCGTCCGCTCGCTGCCCACACAGTTGGTGGAGGCGTTCCGTTCAACGCTTGAGGAAGTGGCCGATTCCGACCTGATCCTGCACGTCGTTGATGCCTCCCACCCTGATCCCGAAGGTCAGATTGCCGCTGTGCGGACGGTCTTCAGCGAAGTCGACGCCCGGAAGGTTCCGGAAATCATCGTCCTGAACAAGGTGGATGTGGCGGATCCGTTCGTCGTTGAGCGCCTCAGGCAGAAGGAACCGCGCCACGCCGTGGTTTCCACCCGTACGGGGGAGGGCATCGCCGAACTCCTGGAGACCATCAGCCAGTCGATCCCGCGGCCGGGCGTCCGCCTGGAGGTGCTCATTCCCTACAACCGCGGGGAGATGATCAACAAGCTGCACAACTCCGACGCCGAAATCCTTAGCCTTGAGCACGAGGAAAACGGCACGCGCGTGGTGGCGATGGTCCGCGAGGGCCTGGCTGCCGAGCTGGAGTCGTTCGTCAGCAATGGTTGAGAAGGTGGCGGCGGAACCTGCTGCGTCGGTGGGGGAGAAGTTCACCCTCGAGTTGTTGGACAAGGCTGTAGCAGGCATGGGCGGCCAAAGCCGCACAGGCCAGCATGAAATGGCCAAGCACGTTACCCGGGCCATCGAGTCCGGGGAGCACCTGCTGGTCCAGGCGGGAACGGGAACAGGTAAGTCGTTGGCTTACCTGATCCCGTTGATCGCCCATTCCATGGACAGCAACAAGCCCACCTTGGTGTCCACCGCCACCTTGGCCCTCCAGACGCAGATCGTGGGGAGGGACCTTCCCCGTCTGCTGGAGACCATCAACCCGGCCCTGGAACGGCCCGTGAACGTGGCACTCGTCAAG
Organism: Paenarthrobacter sp. NPDC089988; assembly: GCF_044748465.1. Taxonomy (NCBI): domain Bacteria; kingdom Bacillati; phylum Actinomycetota; class Actinomycetes; order Micrococcales; family Micrococcaceae; genus Paenarthrobacter; species Paenarthrobacter sp. NPDC089988. The sequence goes on along the minus strand of NZ_JBIVGD010000010.1, from coordinate 47,176 downwards.
GGCCGGGCCAACTACGTGTGCCTGCAAAAGCTCGAGGGCGGGTTTCCCAGCGAAGAACCTTCCGAGGGGCAGCTTTTCTCCCTCGGAGAGGACACCAGCGTTCCGCACTTCGCCGCATCGCTGGGCGGACCGTCGTCGCAACTGGGCAAGGAAGTGGTGCGGCTGCGCGAGTGGGCGGAGAAGACCGCCACGGGCGACCGCGACGAACTGATGCCGGGCGTGACAGACCGTGCATGGCGCCAGGTTTCAGTTACCTCGATGGAATGCCTGGGGGCGCAGAAGTGTCCCATGGCGGAAGAATGCTTCAGCGAGCAGGCACGCGCCCGGGCGGCGGAAGCCGATGTGGTGGTCACCAACCACGCAATGCTCGCCGTGAGCGCCTTTGAGGGACTGGCAGTCCTTCCGGAGTACGACGTGGTGGTGGTGGACGAAGCCCACGAACTCCAGGACCGGGTTACCGGAGCCGTTTCCGGCCAGTTGTCCGTGGCCATGATCCATGCTGCTGCCTCAAGCGCACGCAAGCACACGGCCATCACTGTCGATGCCCTGAACGCGGCCGCGGACCGGCTGGACATGGCTCTTGTTGGTGTTCCAAGCGGCTTGGTGCCCAACGGCCTCAACGACGAACAACTTGATTGCCTGGACCAGCTCCGGGACGCCACCAGGGCAGCATTGTCCGATTCGAAAACGGATTCGTCGAACGCCGTGGACGGCGGACGCCAATTGGCCCGCTCGCGGCTCATGCTCATTCTGGAACTGTCCGAGCGGTTGCTGGCCGCGAAGGAAAACAGGGAGGTGGTGTGGTTCTCCAGGAACAGCACCTTCGATCCCCAGCAGGGCTACTCGCAGCCTGATGAAACAGCTCCCGCCCTCATCAATATTGCTCCCTTGAGCGTGGCCGGACGGCTCCGGGAAGGGCTGTTTGCGGGCCACACAGTGGTTCTGACGTCCGCCACGCTGGCCATCGGGTCTGCCTTCGAACCGGCCGCGGGCGGGCTGGGCCTGTTGGGGGACGGAGCTCCCAGCTGGACGGGCCTGGATGTGGGATCGCCCTTTGACTATCCGAAGCAGGGCGTCCTCTACGTGGCCAAGCACTTGCCCAAGCCCGGACGCGGAACATCGCCCGAAGCCCTGGACGAGCTTGAGGACCTCATTCGTGCCTCCGGCGGGGGAGCGTTGTGCCTGTTTTCTTCCCGGCGTGCAGCCGAGGAAGCCGCAGACGCCATGCGGCTGCGGCTCGATGTGGACATCCTGTGCCAAGGGGAGTCCACCATGGCAGCGCTGGTGAAGCAGTTCGCCGACGAACCCGATACGTGCCTTTTCGGCACCATGTCCCTGTGGCAAGGGGTAGACGTGCCGGGTGGCTCCTGCCGACTGGTGGTCATTGACCGGATCCCTTTCCCACGGCCCGATGATCCCCTGATGACGGCAAGGTCCCGTGCTGTGGCCCAATCCGGTGGAAACGGGTTCATGGCCGTATCCGCGACCCATGCCGCTATCCGCTTGGCGCAGGGAGCAGGGCGGCTGATCCGGTCAACGGGAGACAAAGGCGTGGTGGCGATACTCGACTCGAGGCTTTCCACCGAAAGGTACGGCGGTTTCCTGCGGGCTGCCTTGCCACCCTTCTGGGCCACGACGGACCGGAAGATCGTCCAGGGCGCCTTGGAAAGGCTGGCCCGGACCGGGCGGTAAGAAGATTCTTCGGGGGTGCCCCGCCACGGCTGGCGCGGGCGGCCCTGAAGCAGTGTGTGCTGACTAAAGGGAGCGCAATACAGACACGACTTTGCCCATGATGGTGGCCTGATCGCCGAGGATGGGCTCGTATTGGGTGTTCTGGGGGAGAAGCCAGGTGTGGCCGTCGCGCTGCCGGAATGTCTTGACCGTGGCTTCGTCGTCCAGGAGGGCGGCCACGATGTCGCCGTTGATGGCGTCGTTTTGCCGGCGGACAACAACCCAGTCGCCGTCACAGATGGCGGCATCGATCATTGAATCGCCGGCGACCTTCAGCATGAAGAGTTCGCCATGGCCCACCAACTGCCGGGGGAGGGGGAGGACGTCCTCCACGGTCTGGTCGGCCAGGATCGGGCCACCGGCAGCGATGCGGCCCACCAAGGGAACCAGCGCAGTGTCGCTGGCACTTGCCAGCTCCGTTACGGCGAGGCCGCCCGTACTGCGCAATGTTGCGGGGGCTTCCACGCCCGGGATGGTGGCACCGCCGTCAAGGGTCAGTGGCATGAGGACTTCCATGGCGCGAGGACGCTTGGGGTCCCTCCTGAGGTAACCGAGCTTTTCCAGTTGGGACAGCTGGTGGGTGACGCTGGAGAGGCTGGCCAATCCCACCGTATCCCCGATTTCGCGCATGCTGGGCGGGTAGCCGTTCTCATTGACGGAGCGCTGGATGGTTTCGAGGATCTTCTTCTGACGGACAGTCAGGCTTTTGGGACTTTTGGTGGGCTGTTGGCTCCGCAGGGGTGCCCCGCCGCCTGTGGCCTTTGCTGCCATGTTCGCCATTGCCCTTCCGTTCCGCCCGGCGGCGTTCTGAGTGTTGCCGGGATGTGGGTCCAAAAATGTCAGACCCTCCTGATGCACTGCTTTTGTGCCTGATTCTTCACTCAAACGTAGGCCAGGCACCAGCGTTTATCAAACATTTGTTCTAGCGAGTCTCGACACCGTTCGTTGATAAGTGCTAAAAATGTCATAGCAAGGTTCGAATATGTGTTCTAGTAATCCGGATCCTGGTTGCGATGTTCGAAGGAAGTGTTCGAATATCGCCGCTACCCCGGAGAACACAAGGTATTGGCAGCAGGGTCCTGGTTCCCCGGGATCAGGCAATCGCTCAGAAGGGCTCAGCTCATGTCCGCAGTCACAACGTTCCACGAGTTCCGCAATACGCCGGCGCCCACCCGCATCCGGCTCACCCGGCGCGGCCGGATCGTTTTCTTTGGCATCCCGGCCATGTTGCTGGTCGCCGTTCTGCTCAGCTTTGCGGGCCTTCTGAACTCGCCGGCCAAGGCATCGGATTCTCCGTCGCAACTGCAGCCGCCAGTCGCCGTCAGCGTGACCGTGCAGCCCGGCCAGTCCCTGTGGGGCATAGCGGGAGCCGCCGCTCCCGAGCGGGACCCGCGGGATGTCATCACCGAGATCATCCAGCTGAATGACCTCCGCGGCGGACGCATCACGCCCGGCCAGCAACTGTTTGTTCCTGCCAAGTAATCCATCCGGACGGCCAGGTGAACACTGTCCGGCGTCACAGTTACAGGGCACTCATCGGCGCCCCTTAAACTGGTGGGGTGACTGACCAGCTTGAGCGACTTGACCGACTTCCCCTCCGGGCCAACCTGCGTGGACTGAGCCCCTATGGCGCACCGCAGCTTGACGTTCCGATTCTGCTCAACGTCAACGAGAACACCCATGGCGTACCGGCCGATGTCCAGGCCGCGATCACCGAAGCGGTGGCCGCAGCAGCCACCGGGCTGAACCGTTACCCGGACCGCGAATTCACCGAACTGCGGGAGGCGTTGGCGGAGTTCCTGGGCCATGGCCTCAGTCCTGCGAACATCTGGGCTGCCAACGGATCCAACGAGGTCCTCCAGCAGATCCTCCAGGCTTTCGGTGGTCCTGGCCGCAAGGCCCTTGGATTCCCTCCTACGTATTCCATGTACCCGCTCCTGGCCAGTGGCACCGACACGGAGTATGTCCGTGGCGTTCGTGGTGAGGATTTCAGTTTGGACGCCGCGTCTGCCGCCGCGCAGGTGGCTGAGGCGGGCGCCAACATCGTCTTCCTGTGCTCGCCTAACAACCCCACCGGAACGGGTCTCGGCCTGGACGTCGTGGAGGCTGTCTATGAGGCCGGAGAGGCCAGCCAGGCGATCGTGATCGTGGACGAGGCGTACCACGAGTTCGCCCACGACAACACGCCCAGTGCCCTGACCTTGCTGCCGGGCCGCGAACGGCTCATTGTTTCGCGCACCATGAGTAAGGCCTTCGCCCTTGCCGGTGCGCGGTTGGGCTACATGGCTGCGGCGCCCGAGGTCACCGATGCCATCCGCCTGGTGCGTTTGCCGTACCACCTCTCGGCGGTAACTCAGGCGACCGCCCTGGCAGCCCTGCAGCACCGGGAGGCCCTGATGGCCGACGTCGAGGACATCAAGGTCCAGCGCGACCGCATCGTCACTGAATTGCTGCGGATGGGCCTCAAGCCGGCGGCTTCGGACTCCAATTACGTTTTCTTCGGTGGCTTGGAGAACCCGCAGGCCATCTGGCAGGGGCTGCTCGATGCTGGAGTGCTGATCCGTGATGTTGGCATCCCCGGGCACTTGCGTGTCACTGCCGGTACCGAACGGGAGACCACGGCATTCCTGGAAGCGTTGGAAGCCCTGCTAACCGGCGACGCCGGTGTGGCTCCCCAGCACGGTTAACCGGCACGGCTAAGAAGCCACCCACTTAGACTTGTTCCCAGATCCATTTCCCCTTTCGTGTTAAGGACGTTCCCCAGATGAGCGAAACCGGCGCCACGCCGTCCGCTGCCCGTACCGCGCGCATGGAGCGCACCACCAGTGAGTCTTCTGTCCTGGTGGAGATCAACCTGGACGGTTCGGGTGTCTCGGACATCAGCACCTCGGTCCCGTTCTACGACCACATGCTGACCGCGCTGTGCAAGCACTCCTTGATCGACATGACGGTCAAGGCCACGGGGGACACCCACATCGACGCGCACCACACCGTGGAAGACGTGGCCATAACCTTCGGCGAAGTCCTGCGCACCGCACTGGGGAATAAGGCAGGCATCCGTCGCTTCGGCGAGGCCACTGTTCCCCTGGATGAGGCCTTGGCACACGCAGTTGTGGACGTTTCCGGCCGCCCCTACCTGGTGCACGGCGGGGAGCCCGCCGGCCAGGAGTACCACCTGATCGGGGGACACTTCACTGGTTCACTGACGCGGCACGTGTTCGAAGCCATCACGCTGCACGCAGGTATCTGCCTGCACATGAATGTTCTGGCAGGACGCGACCCCCACCACATTGTTGAGGCACAGTTCAAGGCGTTCGCCCGGGCGCTCCGCGCGGCCGTTGAATCCGATCCCCGCGTGGAGGGTATTCCGTCCACCAAGGGAGCACTATGAGCAACCAGATCCTCAAAGACGGCGCGGTGACTGACGCGTCGGCTTCGGCAAAGCCCGAATCGCCCGAGGGCAAGCCCACGGTTACGGTGCTGGATTACGGCTCGGGGAACGTGCGTTCGGCGGTGCGGGCCTTGGAACGCGCAGGTGCCCATGTCGTGTTGAGCGCCAAACCGGAAGACGTGCTGAACGCTGACGGACTGGTGGTTCCCGGCGTCGGTGCGTTCGAGACCGTCATGAAGGAGCTCAAGGCTGTTGACGGTATCCGCATGATCGGGCGCCGCGTTGCCGGAGGCCGGCCGGTCCTCGCCATCTGTGTTGGACTTCAGGTGATGTTCGAGGCCGGTGTGGAGCACGGCACCGAATCCGAAGGTATGGCTGAATGGCCGGGCAAGGTGGAGCTCCTGCCAGCCCCTGTGGTTCCGCACATGGGCTGGAACACCGTGGACGTTCCGGAGGGGTCCAAGCTCTTCGCCGGAGTGGAGGATGAGCGGTTCTACTTTGTGCACTCCTACGGCGTGCAGGAATGGAACTTCGACGTTGTCCAGCCCCGGATGGCTCCGCCCATGGTGACGTGGTCCGAGCACGGAGCCCGTTTCATCGCCGCGGTGGAAAACGGGCCGCTGTGCGCTACGCAGTTCCACCCGGAGAAATCGGGTGATGCCGGGGCCAGGCTGCTCCGCAACTGGGTGGACGGCCTGCGGAAACCTGAAGGCGCCGCCTGAATGTGGTCCATAGTGCTCATGGGGCTCGCCGGCCTGCTGGTAGGTGGGGGCATCTCCTTCCACCAGCAGAAAAAGCCCCTCTGGGTTTCCATTTCCTTCTACGTGCTGGCCGGGATGTCCCTTCTGGCCGCCTACCTCCTGACGCTTCCGGGCAAGTAACCCGGCGCTCCCATCAACTGCAAGGACACACATGACCACGCCCGCACAGTCCGTTCTGGAACTCCTTCCCGCCGTCGACATTGTTGACGGCCAGGCGGTCCGCCTCCTGCAAGGCGAGGCGGGCTCGGAAACCAGCTATGGCACGCCCCTGGAAGCAGCCCTGAACTGGCAGGAAGCCGGCGCCGAGTGGGTGCACATGGTGGACCTCGACGCAGCCTTTGGCCGAGGCAACAACGCGGACCTGATCAGCGACGTGGTTTCCCAGCTCAACGTGAAGGTGGAGTTGTCCGGCGGGCTTCGCGACGACGAGTCGCTGGAACGCGCCCTGGCCCTGGGCGTTGCCCGGGTGAACCTCGGTACGGCTGCGTTGGAAAACCCGGAATGGACCCGCCGCGCCATCGAGCGCTTCGGCGACAAGATCGCCGTCGGGCTTGACGTCCGCGGAACCACGCTGGCTGGCCGCGGATGGACCAAGGAGGGCGGCGACCTCTGGGAGGTCCTGGCCCGCCTCGAGGACGCCGGCTGCGCCCGTTACGTGGTCACCGACGTGACCAAGGACGGCACGCTGCAGGGACCCAACGTGGACCTGCTCCGCCAGATGGTGGAGAAGACCGGTAAGCCGGTGGTGGCGTCGGGTGGTATTTCCAGCCTTGAGGACCTTCGGGTACTCCGTGAGTTGGTTCCGCTGGGCGTTGAGGGTGCGATCGTGGGCAAGGCGTTGTACGCCGGTGCCTTCACGCTCCCCGAAGCGCTGGACGTCGCCGGCCGCCGCTGATGGCAGGACACCAGGAACACGGGCGAGAGCTTCCCGGACACATTGCCGCAGCCTTGGCCGGCGCAGGCGGACCCACCGATTCCGCCGGGCAGCCGTGGGCGGGGCGCAGCCTGGAGGGCGACGCAGCAAAGATCCACAACTTCGAGGACGACGACGGCTCGGCCGATTCCGGCTATCTCGCCGCAGTGGCGGCCTTGCTGGACGGCCGGGGCAGCGAAGCTGACGTAGTATCGGCGCTCGCCACGGCCAGGGTATTCGTGCCCGTGGTGGCGACACTCGCCGAAGAGGCCGAAGGCATGGACGGGCTCCACGCCGACAAGCAGGCCGATATGGCGTTGGTCACTCTCAAGGCTCCTGACGGAAGGACGGCCATGCCCGTCTTCACTTCTGCGGATGCCTTGGAGCGATGGCATCCGGAGGCCCGCCCTGTGGCTGTTTACGCCGCCAGGGCGGCACTTTCCGCAGTGTCCGAGGGTGCGCAACTGCTGGTCCTGGACCCGGGGTCGGATTACACGTTCGTGGTGCGGCGCCCCGCCATGTGGGCGCTTGCTCAGCAGAAGGACTGGACGCCGTCCTACCTTGATGATCAACTGGAGGCTGCTCTCGCTTCCACGGTTTCTGGTTTCCGCACGGTCCGCAGGCTTGAGACGCAACCCGGTGCGGGCGTTGCGTCCCTGACGGCCGACGGACGCCAGGTACCCGGCGGCGGGGCGGGACCGGAGTTGCGGGTAGTGCTGTTCCTAGAGGACGGGCTGGACGCCGTAGCGGTGCAAGCGCTCGTGGCCCGGTTGAACGAGGCCTGGGCAAGGATGGATTCCTTTGCCGAGGGCGTTGATTCCATTGAAGTAAAACTGCAGCGTGCAGCACAGGAGCCCGCGCAGCATTAACGGCAGCACCCGTTCCCCGGGGCTGCCTTGGGGAACAAGAGGAAACTGGCTGTGAATTTCGCTCTCTATAAGGAGATGCTGTCCATCCGCCCTGTGCGGCGGTTGCTGTTGGTGGGCATGGTGGCCCGCATACCGCATTCGGCGGCCGGCGTCCTGCTGACGTTGCACATAGTCCTGACTTTGGGGGAGGGGTACGCTGCGGCGGGAGCTGCCGCGGCCGTCATGACCATCGGGATCGCGTTGGGCGCTCCTTGGCGCGGACGCCGGGTAGACATGGTGGGCTTGCGCAAGGCACTTATTCCATCTGTCATATCCGAGACCGTGATCTGGTCGATCGTGCCGCACGTTTCCTATCAGTGGCTGCTGCCCCTGGTGTTCGTGGGCGGCCTGTTCACGCTGCCCATCTTCAGCGTGGTCCGGCAGTCGCTGGGCGTGATGGTGGACGGTGAACAGCGTCGCGGCGCCTTCGCACTGGACTCGATCGCCACCGAACTCGTGTTCATGATCGGGCCGGCCATCGGCGCCATTGTTGCCACAAGCGGTTTCTCGGCGCTGGGCTTGACGGCCGTGGGGGTGTCGGTTTCCGTTGCGGGGATGTTCCTGATCTGGTTCAACCCACCAACGCGGACCGAAGATCCCTGCTCGGTTGAGGAGTCCGCGGAACGGGCCGCGGACGATCTTTCTGCCGCCGAGGCTGCCATGGTTGCTTCCGCGCCCGCCCATGTCCAGGAGGCTGCCTCGGAAATGGCGCCTTCCGCTTCCAAGAGCGGCCTGCGGAGCCGCGTTGCCCGTAATTTCACGTGGTTTACCGTCTCCGTGGCCGCACTGTTCGCTGTGGCGGCAGGCTCCGGGATGGTGCTCAGTGGCTCGGACGTAAGCATCGTTGGCCTGCTGGAACGGGGAGGCCACCAGAACCAGATCGGCATAGTGTTCTTCTTCTGGTGTGCTGCCTCGGTGGTCGGTGGACTTGTATACGGCGCCATGAACCGTCCGGTATCGCCCATGCTCCTCCTGCTGGGCATGGCCGCGCTGACCATTCCCATGGGCTTCGCCAGGGACACCTGGACCCTGGCCTTCCTGTCGATCCTCCCCGGCCTGCTGTGTGCGCCCGTGCTGTCCGCGTCCTCGGAGAAGGTTGCCGACCTTGTGGACGAGGAACGGCGTGGCGAAGCAATGGGCTGGTACGGTTCGGCGCTGACGGCCGGTGTGGCCCTTGGGGCGCCGCTGGCCGGGGTGTTCATCGACAACGTCGGACCGTCCGGGGGTTTCGCTGCGGTGGGTACTGCCGGCGTCGTTTTGTGTGTTGCAGGTTTCGTCCTGATGTCCTTGCGCCGCCGCGCCGCCCGCGTCTGAGGCGGCTTGGGCCTTAACGACGACGGCGACCCGAACCGAAAGGTTGGGTCGCCGTCGTCGTTTGTCGCCTGCGCTGGCCGCTAGTTCACCGGGCCGGTGAACTTTTCGCCCGGGCCCTTGCCCGGTGCGTCGGGGATGAGGGAAGCTTCGCGGAAAGCCAGCTGAAGGGAACGCAAGCCATCGCGCAAGGGGCCGGCGTGCTGGGATCCGATCTCCGGGGCGGCCGCGGTAACCAGGCCGGCCAGGGCGGTGATGAGCTTGCGGGCCTCGTCCAGGTCCTTGAGGTCTTCCGCGTGGGGGTCGTCGGCCAGGCCAACTTTGACCGCCGCGGCGCTCATGAGGTGCACGGCGCCGGTGGTAATAACTTCGACGGCGGGAACTTCGGCGATGTCGCGGATCTGCTGGGAGACCCCGGAGTCGGCCGCGTCTCCGCCGAAGGAGTTGCGGTGATTGCTGTCTTCAGTGCTCATACTGGTAAGCTTGTCACAGACCGACTGGAAGTCGTTATTTCTACGTTTAGTGGAAGTGCAGTCTGTGCCCGCCGTGCGAATGTGCGCTTGGCGGGTTATTTCTGTAGACTTGATTTTCAGTTTGCAAGCGGAGTTCTCTCCCACCCGCGTCAGCCGTTTCCCTCACGGGACTTGAAGGTTGCCGGGTAACCTGGTCGGACGCTTTACGGCATTGCCGGAAAGCGCAGTTAGCCTCCTTCGTGGGGCTGCACCGATCTTCGAGGCCTTCGATTGCACCAGCAATTGGAGGCCTTCTCTTTTTGCCGGTGAAACTCACCACAACCACAGGAGCTTTAACATTAGCGAGCCAAGAATCAATGAGCGTATCCGCGTCCCCGAGGTGCGGCTGGTCGGCCCTGCCGGCGAACAGGTAGGAATTGTCCGCATTGAGGACGCCCTGCGTCTTGCTGCCGAGTCCGATCTCGATCTCGTTGAAGTTGCCCCGCAGGCTAAGCCTCCTGTTTGCAAGTTGATGGACTTCGGTAAGTACAAGTACGAGGCCGCAGTCAAGGCGCGCGAAGCCCGCAAGAACCAGACCAACACGGTTCTGAAGGAAATCCGCTTCCGCCTCAAGATCGACAAGCACGACTACGAAACCAAGCGTGGGCACGCCCTCCGCTTCCTCGGTGCCGGTGACAAGGTCAAGGCCATGATCCAGTTCCGTGGCCGCGAGCAGCAGCGTCCCGAAATGGGTATCCGCCTCTTGCAGCGCTTCGCCGAAGACGTTGCCGAGGTTGGCGTTGTTGAGTCCAGCCCGCGCATCGATGGCCGCAACATGGTCATGGTGATCGGTCCGCTCAAGAACAAGGCCGAGGCCAAGGCCGAAGCCCGCCGCGCTGCACAGCGTGCCGAAGCCAAGGCCCAGAACGAGGCCAAGGCGGCAGCACGTGTGGACACCTCGGGCGACCAGGGTCCCATGACGCAGTCCCTCGCGGACCTCCTTCCTGCCGGCCTCACGGCTGCCGAGGAAGAGACCACGCAGGAAACCGCAGCCCCCGTAGTCGAGGAAGCCACGCAGACGGCAGCCGAGGAAGCTCCCGTCAGTGAAGCACCCGCGGTTTCGGAGGCTCCGGAGGAAACGCCGGTTGCTGAGGAAGCCCCTGCTGCTGAGGATGCAACAGTTGCTGAGGAAGCCCCTGCTGCCGAGGAAGCCCCGGCTCCCGCTCCCGTAGCGGCACCTGCACAGGAAGCGCCGAAGCCGGTTGTCCCGTCCGCTCCGAAGCCTGCCGTTCCGGCGGTTCCGAAGCCGATGGCAAAGCCTGCAGCCCCCAAGCCGGGCGCACGGCCCACGGCCCCCAAGGCCGCGCCGAAGCCTGCATCACGCAAGACCAACTAGTTCGACGCCCAAGGAGCTCCGCTCCGAACGGCAAGCAACCAGCACGCCGGCCCTTGAAGGCAGGCTGCACGAAAGAACTGCGGACACTGTCCGTGGATACGTAAGGAGATCGGTTCCCATGCCGAAGATGAAGACCCACAGCGGTGCTAAGAAGCGCTTCAAGCTGACCGGCACCGGCAAGCTGAAGCGCCAGCAGGCCAACCGCCGCCACTACCTGGAGCACAAGCCCACCACCCTGACCCGTCGCCTCGCCGGCGACAAGATCGTCTTCAAGGGCGACGCCAAGGTCATCAAGAAGATGCTGGGCGTCTAAGTTCCAAGCTCTTAGGTTGCCGCCGTCCGGCGGGGACCGACTACACCAAAAGCCTTCTCAGGCCGGCCGGAGATCCGGCAGTAGCAGCTTGGGATAAAGATTTCTGAAGGAGTACGCACGTGGCACGTGTGAAGCGGGCGGTTAACGCCCACAAGAAGCGCCGGGTTGTCCTCGAACGCGCAAAGGGTTACCGCGGTCAGCGTTCGCGCCTTTACCGCAAGGCAAAAGAGCAGCTGCTGCACTCGTTTGTGTACAGCTACGGCGACCGCCGCAAGCGCAAGGGTGACTTCCGTCGCCTCTGGATCCAGCGCATCAACGCTGCATCCCGCGCCAACGGCCTCACCTACAACCGTCTCATCCAGGGCCTGAAGGCTGCTGAGGTTGAGGTTGACCGCCGCATGCTCGCCGAACTGGCTGTTTCCGACGCCAACGCTTTCACCGCCCTGGTGAACGTTGCCAAGGCTGCCCTCCCGGCTGACACCTCCGCTCCGGCCAAGGCTGAAGCTGCTCCGAAGGCTGCCAAGGTTGCTTCCGCTGCTGCCACCGCCACCGCTGTCAAGGCTGTCGTTTCCGAGAAGCCCGCCATCGACGGTGCCGTCGCAGCCGTTGAGGGTGAAGGCGCTCCCGAAGGCCACGCCATCAAGGGCAACGCCGAGTCCAAGAAGTACCACGTTCCGGGTTCCACCTGGTACGAAAACACCGCTGCTGAGTACTGGTTCTCCACCGTTGAGGCTGCCAAGGCCGCAGGCTTCGAGCCTGCCGGTGGCGAAGCCCGCCAGCAGATCAAGAACTAGTCGCAACTGCCACTAAAGTTCTTTATATGAACGAAACCGGGCGCCCGCAAGAAATAACGATGACCAACCCCCGAGCTGATCGGGTGAGGGATGTCGCCAAACTTGCCGGGCGCCCGGCGCGTTTAAAGCGCGGCCGGTTCCTCGCTGAGGGACCGCAGGCCGTGCGGGAGGCGCTGACCCTCCACCGTGAGCGGCTCGCGGGCGGAGGTTCCGCCGTCGTCCATGAAGTCTTTGCCAGCGAAGCGTGCCTGGACAGGCTTCCCGAACTTGCCGACTTGGCCCGCGGCACGCAACTCCGGCTGGCCAGCGATGAAGTGTTGGCCGCCATGGCGGACACCGTCAATCCGCAGGGCGTCGTGGCCGTGTGCAGCTTTGTGGACGTCAGCCTTGAGAGCGTGCTCGACGCCGGTCCCCGCCTTCTTGCCGTGATGTGCCAAGTGCGCGACCCCGGTAACGCTGGGACCGTCCTGCGGGCCGCCGACGCAGCGGGGGCGGACGCCGTGGTGCTGACAGGCAGCAGCGTGGACATCTACAATCCGAAGGCCGTGCGCTCCACGGCTGGCTCCCTCTTCCACCTTCCCGTTGTCCTTGGGGCTGATGTCGAGGAACTCGTGGCGCTCTGTAAGGCGCGTGGGATTGGCATCCTGGCAGCTGACGGCTACGGCACCGTGAACCTTGACAAACTGCAGGACGAGAACGCCGCCCGGCGGCTCGGCAACGGGGATGTTGCCTCGGACTACGCGCTGGAAGCGCCCACGGCCTGGCTCTTCGGGAATGAGGCGCAGGGTCTCTCCGATGCGGAACTCGCCCTGGCCGACCATCGGGTGGCTGTGCCCGTCTACGGTTCAGCCGAAAGCCTCAACCTGGGAACGGCGGCCACGGTATGCCTGTACGCCAGTGCCCGCTCCCAACAAGGAGCGGTATTCACCAACGCTCCCGTTGGCGGAAATGCATAGGTAGCCACGCCCGGGGGGCGGTGCTGCTGGTGGCCGCGAAGATCACCATCGGCGGCACCGATGCCGGCCAGGCCTGATAGGACAAAGCAAAAAGCGATCGCCTCCGCAGCACGGAGCCGATCGCCTTTTGGTTCTGTCAACTGTCAGGCCAAGGGCCTCCGGCGTTCCACCAAGCCACTGACTACAGCGACGCCCAGGCCCAGCACGGCGAGGACAGCGCCTACCAGCGCCGGAGCAACGTAACCCCAACCCCAGGCGATCACGGTTCCGCCGAGGAAAGCTCCGAGGGCATTGGCAATGTTGAGGGCCGAGTGGTTCAACGAGGAGGCCAGCGACGCGGCGCCGTGTGCCGCGTCGAGCAGTCGAGTCTGGAGAGCCGGCGTCAACATGGAACCGATGCCGCCCACGACGAACGCCATGAGGAAGGCGGACCAAGCCCAGTTGGCTGCAATGGCGTACACCACCAGTGCCACGGCGATGCCGGGCATCACCACGTAGATGGTCCCCATGACGGAACGGTCCGCGATCCTGCCGCCGATGATGTTGCCCACCACCATGCCAACGCCGTACAGGGCCACGACCGCCGGTATGAGGCTCTCCGGGATACCGGCCACGCTGGTCATGGTGTGGGCGATGTAGGTGTACACGGCGAAGAAGCCGCCAAAGCCAATGACGCCGATCAAGAGGGCCAGCCAAACCTGGAGACGCTTGAGGGCGCCCAGTTCGCGCCTGATGCTTGCCTCCGGATGGACCGGCTCGAAGGGGACAAACTTCCAGACCATCAAGACCGTGACCAGGCCGATCGCGCCGACGATAACGAAGAGGAGCCGCCATCCGAACGTTTGTCCCACCCAGGTGGCCAGGGGAACGCCGATGACGTTGGATACGGTGAGTCCGGCCATGACCATGGAAATGGCCCATCCACGTTTGGTCGGTGCCACTAGGCTGGCAGCGATGACCGCGGCAACACCGAAGTAGGCGCCGTGGGGGAGTCCTGATGCGAACCGGGACAGCAGCATGAGGCCGTAGTCCGGTGCGATGAAGGAGGTCAGGTTGGCGATGGACAGGAAGAGCATCAGTCCCAACGCCAGGTGCTTTCGGGGGAGCTTGGCACCGAAGGCCGCGAAGACCGGCGCGCCGATGACCACGCCAAGTGCGTAGGCCGAAATCAGGTTCCCGGCCTCGGGCGTGCTGATGCGGAGCCCGTCCTCCACTTCCTTGAGAAGCCCCATCATGGCGAACTCGGTGGTGCCGATCGCAAACCCACCCATGGCCAGCGACAGGATGGCCAAACCGAGGTGGCGCCGCGTGGGACGGGAGGTGGGTGGGGACATGGTGGTAGTCATAAGCCTGCTTCGTGAGGGTGTCCCCGGGGCCGGGGAAGGAAGAAAATCCGAGATCAAGTTTAGTGGCCGGTGGCCCTCGGGGCTTTGTTTTGTGACGATGCCCATGGTCCCGCGCCCCTAGACTTGACCAGTGACTGCTTTGATCAACGTGGTGGGCGCTGCTGTCGTCGACTCCCTTTCAGCTCCTGCCCTTCTCCTGGCCGCGCGCCGTACCGCGCCTCCCCAATTCGCGGGGATGTGGGAGTTCCCTGGTGGGAAGGTGGAAGCCGGGGAATCTGCGGAATCGGCACTTCATCGGGAGCTCGTGGAGGAACTGGGCGTCACTGTCCGATTGGGCGAGGAACTGCAGTCCGGCAGCACCTCCGGCTGGACGCTGAATGAGAGGGCCGCGATGCGGGTGTGGTTCGCTGAACTGACGGGCGGAGAGCCCCGTCCCCTGGAAGACCACGATGAACTGCGGTGGGTATCCCTCGACGGGGACGAAGTCCTGGCGCTCGAATGGATCCCCGCCGACTTTCCCATCGTGCGGGCGTTGCTGGAGCGCGTGGCCGCCTCCGCGCTGTAGGAGCTTGTCCTAGAACAAGGTTTCCTGGCCCGCCTCGGTGGGCCCTGCAGGATGTGCGGCGTCGTGCGACGGCTCCGCAGTCCGTGGCCGGGCGTTTCGGTGGCTGAACCCGTGCGTACCCGTGAAGCAGTACTTGGCCTTGAAGTGATTGACCCGCCCCGCCAACCAGGTTCGGTATTCCTTGGGCGCGTAGGAGCCCTTGCCGTAAAGACGGCTGTACCTGCCCACCAGTTCCGGGTGGTTACGGGCCAGCCATTCCATGTACCACTCGCGGGTTCCGGGCTTGAGGTAGAGCGCCCCGGCGGTGACCCCCGTGGCGCCGGCCGCGGCGAGCTCGGAGAACAACGAGTCCAGGGCTTCATCCGAGTCGGTGAGCCACGGCAGGATGGGCATGGCCATGACGCCGCAGCCGAGCCCGGCGTCGCGAAGCCTGGCAATCAACTTCAACCGGGCTTTGGGGGAGGGCGTCCCTGGTTCCATAAGCTCCGCGAGGTCCTGGTTGGTCATGGCCAACGAGATCCCAAGGTCCACGGGAACCATGGTGGCCGCGTGCTTGAGCAGCGGAATGTCCCTGGACAATAACGTGCCTTTGGTCAGGATGGAGAAGGGGGTTCCGGATTCGGCGAGGGCCCGGATGATTCCCGGCATGAGGGAGTAGCGACCCTCGGCCCGTTGGTAGGGGTCCGTATTGGTGCCCAGCGCCACGGGGTGATGTTGCCACGACGGTTTGGCCAGCTCTTTCCGCAGGACCTCGGCCGCGTTGATCTTGACCACCACCTGGGAGTCGAAATCGCGGCCGGAATCAAAGTCCAGGTAGGTGTGGGTTTTCCGGGCAAAGCAATAGACGCACGCATGGCTGCAGCCGCGGTAAGGATTCACGGTCCACTCGAACGGCATCTGGGAACCGGCAGCCACCTTGTTGAGCACTGACTTGGCGGTGACCTCATGGAAGGTGACTCCGGAGAATTCGGGTGTTGAGATGGAACGCACTAACCCGGAGAGCGGCAGCAAGGCGTCCACAACCGGGGCAGGGCCGGGAGCTGTGCTGGCACTAAATCCGGGTGCGCGTTCACGGCTTGGTGAAAGTGCTTGTGCGTCCCATCTCATGAACTCCATTCGAAGGTATGTTCGAATTTAAGTCAAGTGCTTCGAAACCGGGTCCGGGCGTTGCTAAGGTTGGCCCATGATCCTGCTGACCGGCTTCGAACCCTTCGGCGGCGACTCCACCAATCCGTCCTGGACCGCTGTGCTGCAGGCCGCCCGGATGCTCCGCGCCGAGGGCCTGACGGTGGAGACGGTCGAGCTGCCGTGTGTCTTCGGCGAGTCGGTTGACGTATTGATTCAGGCCATTGAGGCCCACCAACCAGAACTGGTCCTCAGTGTTGGCCTGGCCGGTGGCCGCAGCAGGATCTCCCTGGAGCGCGTGGCCATCAATTGCGACGACGCCCGCATCCCGGACAACAAGGGCAACCGTCCCATCGACCAGGAAGTAGTGCCCGGGGGACCGGCCGCATACTTCTGTACCTTGCCCATTAAGTCGGCCTTGCGGAGCCTGCAGATCGAAGGCATCAAAGGAGAAGTCTCCCAGTCCGCCGGAACCTACGTTTGCAACCATGTTTTCTACGCATTGATGCACGCTTTGAAGGACCGTGCCGGGACCCGGGGAGGATTTGTCCACGTGCCGTATGCCTCGGAGGATCTCGTCCAGGGCAGCACGGCACCATCCATGCCCGTCGAATCAATGGCGAGGGGCATCGCCGTCGTCGTTCGTACCGCAGCCCAAACCGGCACCGATGCCAAGCTGTCCGCGGGTGCCATCCACTGACAGGGCTTAGCCGGCCAGGAGCTCCCACTCCACCGTGACGCTTGCCGTCACCGATGACTCTCCCGCTTCAACGGGTATGGCTTCGGCTGCGTAGGCCCTGACCAGGCCGCCCACCGGGACCGGGGCGCCCGGCGTTGGCTGCTGGGACACCGTCACTACGCTGCCCAGCCGGGCTCCCGCCAGTTGGGCATACTGCTGAGCCCTGCGCTCCGCGTCGGCCCACGCAGCCTCTTGTGCAGCGCCGGTCACCCGGGAAGGGTTGGAGAAGCCCTGCTCGATGCCATTGATCCGGATGTCGTCTCCGCCGGCGGCCACCGCAGCAGCAATGGCGGAAGGCGCGTCGGATTGTGAGCGGATGGCCACCAGCAGGTTCGTGGATGCGACATACCCCGAGACCTTTTGTCCCTGGCCCTCCACCCACACCAGGTCGGCGCGCAGGTTCAAGCCGCTGGTCTGCAGATCGGCGTCCGTCACGCCGGCCTGGCGCAGGCTGGCCGCTACAGCGCCCGCCGCGCGCCCGGCGTCGGAATAAGCCTGTGCTGCCGAGTCCCGGCGGGTTTCGACACCCAGCGTCAGCGTCACCAGGTCCGGCGCAGCCTTGGCGCTCGCCGTACCTGTGACTGTGATGGTTCGCTTCATACCGCCTCGCTTCGCTTGCGGGCCGGAACGCCCGGCCCTTGGTGGTCAATGTAGTCGCCAGCTTCCAATCCGGCATGGCGCTCGAAGATATTGGCCAAGCCGGGGTTCCCGGTCCGAAGCATGGACCACGCGGCGGCCACTCCGTACAGGGGCAGGAATGGGAGCCCCAGGCACCAGGCGTATTGTGTGCTGTGCCGTTCTTCGTGGGCCAGCAACCTCTCACTGGTGCCGGCAACACCGTGGGGCGCCCGGTACAAAATAACGTTCCCCAGCGTGAACGCCCCGGCATGCGGGAACTTCCAGTGGTAGCCGGCAGCGATGAGCAGGCCGCGCGGTCCTTTCGACAACCGGGACCGGGAAGCCGCCGCAACCAGCAAGCCCAACGGCGTGCTGAGATTGACGGCGTTGGCGATCTGTCGCAAGCGCTGCCCGGGAGTCATGAAGCCATGCTAGCCCGGCGTACCCCGCGCCGCGCCGGCCGCGGGTTACGCTGATCCAGCACCCACCCAGTCCACGTCACCATTTGGGGGAAGAAGAAATGAAAGTGAAGCGCGCTGCAGGCGTCCTTGCCGTCCTGGTCGCCGTCGTGCTGGCCCTGACCGGCTGCGTCAAGCTCAACATGTCCGTCAAGGTCAACAGCGAGAAGAGCGTCGACTATGAAGTGGTCTACGCAATCCAGAAGTCAGTTCTGGGAGACAAGTCCTTTGACGAGTTCATGAAGTCCAACGGCACTGGCAGCCAGGAGATGGATATCCCCGAAGGATCCACGGTGGTGGACTACGAGGACGAAAAGTACAAGGGCAAGAAGATCACCGCCGCCAACCTGGATCCGGCCAAACTGGCGGAGTCCTCCAGTTCAGAGAACACCTTCGAGCTCAAGAAGGAAGGCGACTTCTACGTCCTCTCCATGGGTGGCGTCACGGGTACCGACTCCAGCGACCCGGCTTCGGCCGGTATGGCCAGGTCGATGTTCGACGAAGCCTCGGTCCGCTTCACTTTCCCCGGCAAGGTAGTCGAGGCGAAGGGCGCCACCGTCGATGGAAACACCGCAACGTTCGACATGCTGTCCATCAGTGAATCCACCGTCCAGGTCAAGGCCGAGGCCAACGCCGGATTCCCGCTGTGGATCATCTGGTTGGTAGTGGGTGTCGCCGTGGTTGCCGCTGCCGTGGTGCTGCTGTTCGTACTCCTGCGGCGTCGCGCGCCGAAGCCCGTTCCGGCCTCCGCCCCGGCCGCACAGTACGGACCCGGACAGAACGGACCCGCGGGACACGCGCCACAGCAGGATTGGGCGGGCCAAGGCTACACTCCCGGCCAGGCTCCGCAGCCAAGGTACGACGGCGGACCCACACCGCCGCCGCCCGCCGCACCTCCGGCCCCCTGAAGACCCGGTAGGGAAGGTTCTACTAGACTGGAAGGCAGTGTTCGCCACGGCGGACACTGCCTCTTGTTTTGCAGGCCAGCCATGCCGGCCGTTCCCGACTCGTAGCTAAGAACAGTAGATGACTGACACTTTGCCAGGCGCTGCCATCCCGAATCCGCTGGATGAGGCCGCCATCACCGCCGCCGTTGAGGACGCCGTCGCCGCTATTGCGGCTGCCTCCTCCCTCGAAGAACTCAAGGCCGTCCGCCTCGCCCACACCGGCGAGAAGTCGCCGCTCAGCCTCGCCAACCGTGAAATCGGTGGCCTGGCCAAGGAGCACAAAGCGGCTGCGGGAAAGCTGATGGGGTCATCGCGTGGCCGGGTCAACCAGGCGCTCGCAGCGCGCACGCAGGTTCTCGAAGCGGAGAACGACGCCCGGATCCTCGTGGAGGAAACGGTGGACGTCACGGCGGCTCCGCGTCGCCGCCGCGCCGGTGCCCGCCACCCGCTGTCCACGCTGCAGGACCGCGTCTCGGACATCTTCGTGGGCATGGGCTGGGAAATCGCCGAAGGCCCGGAGGTGGAATCGGAATGGTTCAACTTCGATGCCTTGAACTTCAAGCCGGACCACCCTGCGCGTGAAATGCAGGACACGTTCTTCATTGAGCCGCCAGAGGCCCACCTGCTGATGCGTACCCACACTTCGCCGGTGCAGGTGCGTTCCATGCTGGAGCGCGAGGTTCCCATCTACGTCCTGTGCCCGGGCAAGGTGTTCCGCACCGACGAACTGGATGCAACGCACACCCCTGTGTTCCACCAGTTCGAGGGGCTGGCCATCGACAAGAACCTGAGCATGGCGGACCTCCGCGGCACATTGGAGCACTTCGCGCGCCAGATGTTCGGCGACGAAGCGTCCATCCGCCTGCGCCCCAACTACTTCCCCTTCACCGAGCCGTCCGCCGAGCTGGATATCTGGCACCCCGGTGCCAAGGGCGGCCCGCGCTGGATTGAATGGGGTGGCTGTGGCATGGTCAACCCCAACGTCCTCCGGGCAGCCGGCATTGACCCGGACGTCTATTCAGGTTTTGCCTTCGGCATGGGCATTGAGCGCACGCTCATGTTCCGCAACGAAGTCGGCGACATGCGCGACATGATCGAGGGCGATGTACGTTTCAGCGAGCACTTCGGGATGGAGATCTAACAGTGCGTATCCCACTTTCCTGGCTGCGTGAATTCGCGCAGGTACCGGCCGACGCAACGGCCGAAGACGTCATGGCCGATTTGGTCAAGGTTGGTTTCGAAGAAGAGGAAGTCCACCGTCCCACGGACGCCCTGAAGGGCCCGATCGTGGTTGGCCAAGTGCTGAGCCTGGTCAAGGAACCGCAGACCAACGGCAAGACCATCAACTGGTGCCAGGTCCGCGTCGTTCCGGAAGGACAGGAGCAGACCCTCACCGGCAAGGGCATTGATCCTTCCGGCGTGCAGGGCATTATCTGTGGTGCCCACAACTTCGTGGAAGGCGACAAGGTAGTGGTGACGCTGCCTGGTGCCGTGCTCCCGGGAGACTTCCACATCTCGGCGCGCAAGACGTACGGCCACTTGTCCGCGGGCATGATCGCCTCCGTGCGGGAACTGGGCATTGGCGAAGACCACGATGGCATCCTGGTGCTGTCCAGCATTGGCCTCGACCCCGAAATCGGCACGGACGCCATGGAACTCCTGGGTCTCTACGACCAGGCCGCGGAGATCAACGTCACCCCGGACCGTGGGTACGCGTTCTCCATCCGTGGTGTCGCCCGCGAATACGCCCACGCCACGGGGACTGTCTTCACCGACCCCGCCTCCAAGGTCAGCGCACCGGCCACCCTGCAGGGCGGTTACGGCGTGAAGCTCAACGACGACGCCCCGATCTACGGAAAGCCCGGATGCGACCGCTTCGTGGCGCGCACGGTTCGCGGCGTTGATCCCTCCCGCCCCACGCCGGCGTGGATGTCCTCCCGCCTGCGCCTTGCCGGTATCCGGAGCATCTCGCTGCCGGTGGACATCTCCAACTACGTGATGCTGGAGCTCGGGCAGCCGAACCACTGCTACGACCTGGACAAGCTCTCGGGCGACATTGTGGTGCGCCGCGCCGTTGCCGGAGAGAAGATCACTACGCTCGATGACAAGGAGCGCACGCTCGATGTCGAGGACCTGCTGATCAGCGACGACTCCGGTGCCATTGGCATTGCGGGCGTCATGGGCGGTGCCCACACCGAAGTTTCGGACTCCACCACCAACATCCTGGTGGAAGCCGCGCACTTCGATGAGGTTTCGATCGCCCGTTCGCGTCGTCGCCACAAGCTTCCCTCCGAGGCATCCAAGCGCTTCGAGCGTGGCGTCGACTGGCACATCGCCAACATCGCCGCGCAGCGCGTTGTGGACCTGTTGGTCGAATTGGCGGGCGGTACGGCTGATGAGGCCGGAACCGACGTCGGGACCGCACCGGACGCCGTTACCATCGAGTTGCCTGCTGACTTCGCCGCCAAGCGCATTGGCATCGACTTCACCGAGGAACAGATCGTCACGTCCCTGGTGGACCTCGGTGCCGTGGTTGAGAAAACCGCTTTCGGCTACGCCGTGACGGCGCCGAGCTGGCGGAATGACCTTGAAACCAAGGAAGACCTCTCCGAAGAGATCGCGCGCCTGATCGGTTACGACAACATTCCGGCCACCCTGCCGGTGGCGCCTCCAGGCCGTGGTTTGAGCCGCACGCAGCAGCAGAAGCGTCGCGTGGTGCAGGCCCTGGCAGACGCAGGCCTGACGGAAGTCCTGTCCTACCCGTTCGTCTCCAAGGCAGCCAACGACACCTTCGGCGCGGCCGCGGAAGGTGCGGAACGCACGGCGTTGAAGCTCGCCAACCCGATCAGCGAGGAACACGGCTACCTCCGTACGTCCATCCTGCCGGGGCTGATCGAGGTTGTCCGCCGCAACCAGTCGCGCGGTTTCCGCGACCTCGCACTGTACGAGGCCGGCTCGGTCTTCCTGCCGGGAGAAACGCTGGGTACCGCCTCCATTCCGCCGCTGGGCATCAAGCCTTCGGATGAGGTTCTTGAAGGACTGTTCGACGGCGTCCCGCACCAGCCGCTGCACATCGCCGCTGTGCTCACGGGCCACGATTCACCGGCCGCTGCGACGCACGCGCCGCGGGCATGGGATTGGGCTGACGGGCTGGACGTTGCGCGTCTCATTGCGGACGTCGTGGGTGTCGAGCTTGTGGTCAGCCAGGGCAGCCACCAGGCGTTCCACCCCGGCCGGGCGGCCCAGCTGGCCCTCCGCAACGGTGACGTGGTGGGCTATGCCGGCGAACTCCACCCCAAACTCCTCGCTGCGCATGACCTGCCGGCGCGGTCCGTGGCCATGGAGATCGACGTGGACGCGCTGTTCGAAGCAGCGGCCGACGTGATCGTGGCCAAGCACATTTCCGGGTTCCCCGTGGCAACCCAGGACGTGGCCTTGGTGGTTCCGCAGGACGTGCCTGCCGACGAGGTTTTGGCTTCACTCCGCGAAGGCGCCGGTGAACTCCTTGAAGACGTTGCACTGTTCGATGTCTACGTGGGCCCGGGCATCGAGGAAGGCAAGAAGTCGTTGGCCTTCGGCCTTCGTTTCCGGGCGGCCGACCGCACCCTGACCGCGGACGAGGCCTCCGAAGCCCGCGCTGCAGCCGTTGCCGTTGCCGCCGAGCGCTTCGGAGCAGTCCAGCGCTAGTCCAGACCGAACAACGCGGGGTCACTCGCGGCCCATTCCGAAGGGATTATTGGGCCGTAAGTGACCCTGCGTTGCTTTAAGAGGGGTGGAAATGGAACCGGTTTTGAGGCTGCTCCAGCTGGGGGAGGTGGCACTCCCTGACACTCCGCGTGCCATGGTTTTGGGCAGGGCGGGGGAACGACGTGCGGCGCGTTTCGCATCCGCGCAGGACCGGGATGGCTTTATTGCCGGTCGGATCGCATTGCGTCTGTTCGCGGCGGAGCTGCTGGCCGTGGATTCGTCCCGGCTCACGCCGCACTTCGACTGCCCGCAGTGCGGCCCCGGCCAGGATCACGGCCGGCCCGGATTCATGCTCGACGGCGGTCCGGCGCCTTTGGTGCTCAGCGCCTCCCGGGCGTCGGGCTGGGTGCTGCTGGCCGGCGTCGTACATCCAGCGGAAGGCCTCCGGCTGGGAGTGGACCTTGAAGCGGTAAGCCGGGTTGGCTTTGCAGGTTTTGACGGCGTTGCCCTGACTGCGGGGGAACGCAGGCTGATCGACGCGGCGCCGGAAGAGGAAAGGGACACCCAACGTGCGCGGCTGTGGGCACGGAAGGAAGCCTGGCTGAAGATGACCGGGGAAGGCCTACGGCGAAGCCCGGCAGAAGTGGACGTGCTGGACCGTCCGGGCGTACAGGACGTGGATACCATAGGCGGACGGGCACTGCCGGAAGGCCTGGTCGCCGCGCTATGCCTGGACTACCGCGGTGAGGGAAGCGGCGGAAGCGCTGCCTCGTAGAGCCACGGCCCCAGTACAGCACCGGCGTCCAGGCCGGGAATGAACGAATCCGCGGCGGCCACAAATGACACTGTGGACACCGAACCGTGGCGGTTGGCCGCGGTCCAGTGCTGGAGGAAACCGAAGAATGCATCGTCCCCCACCTTGACGCGAAGGGCGTGCACGGCCAGGGCGCCGCGCTTGTAAACCCTGTCATCGAACATCAGTTCGGGGCCGGGATCGCCCACCAGCAGGTCCTGGGGACTGGCGGCGAGCCTCTTCCAAGCGGCCAGCGCGCGCGAGGAGACCCTCATGGTCCCAGACTCCTCCGACCACAGCCATTCGGCGTAACACGCGAAGCCCTCGTGCAGCCAGATATCTTTCCAGTTATCCACCGTCAGTGAGTTCCCAAACCATTGGTGCGATAGCTCGTGGGCGATCAGGCGCTGGGCTTCCCACGTGTCCCGCATGTGGTTGCGGCCAAAGATGGACAGGGTCTGGGCCTCAAGGGGAATCTCCAGTTCGTCATCGGTCACCACAGAGGTGTAATCGGTGAAGGGGTAGGGGCCAAAGCAATCCTCGAAGGTCCGCATCATGTCCGGCTGCCGGCGCAGGCCATTCCGTGCGTCTTCGGCCAGGCCCGCCGTGACGGCCGCGAATTGTGGCACGCGGTGGTGGGTGTCGTTGGCGTTCAGCGGAATCAGGCCGTAACGACCGATCTGCACCGTCGCCAGGTATGTCGCCATGGGCTGGGCATGTTCATAGACCCAGGTCTCGCGGCTCGATTTCCGGATGCGGGACACCAGCCGGCCGTTGCAGACCGGCCGGTAGTTGTCGTCGGTGGTGACGGAAATAAGGTAGCTCGACTTGCTCCGGGGATGGTCGTTGCAGGGAAACCAGGACGCGGCACCGTTCGGCTGGCCTGCCACCAGGACTCCGTCGGTGAGCTCCTCCCAGCCGATTTCCCCCCACAGCCCACGCCGCGGCTGCGGGTTGCCTTCATAGCGGATGTCCAGCACGAAGTGCTGGCCGGGCCGGAGCTGTGCCGTGGGAGTGACCACCAGGTGTTCGCTGCGCTGGTTGAACCTCTGGACCTTCCTGCCATCCAACTGGATCTTTGAGGCCCGCAGGCCCACGAGATCCAGGACAACCTGGCTCATGGCTTCCAACGCGGTGCAACGCAAGATGGCCCGTCCGATCAACCTGTTGCTGCCCAGCCGCACGTCAAGGTCCAGCTCATACCTGTCAACCCGGTAGCTCGTGCTGCCGTGGTTGAGGGTGTAGGGGTCGACGGTGTTCGTGATCGCTGCGGTCATAAAGTCCGTTGGCCTCAATCCTGGTTGTTTCGCTCTTTGCGGTCTGCCCAATCTACTTGAGTCCTGCGGCCTGGGTGGCCGGACCCTCCCAGGGGCTCACGGGATTTCCCATCCAATAGGTTCCGGCCGGAACGGTCTCGCCCCGCATAACCAACGACGCCGGTCCCACCGTTCCGCCGTCGCCCACACTTGCGGCGGGGAGGATGACGCCGTGCGGACCCATGGTGGCACCGGTGCCGAGCGTTACGGTGTCGATGCTCATGACGCGGTCGTGGAAGAGGTGTGTTTGGACGACGCAGCCACGGTTGACCGTGGAGTTCTCGCCGAGGGTCACAAGGTCCGCCTCCGGCAGCCAGTAGCTCTCACACCAGGTTCCCCGGCCGATCTTCGCGCCGAGGCCGCGGAGCCACCACACGAGGGCGGGGGTTCCGGCGGCCGAGCGGGCGAACCAAGGAGCGCTGACCATCTCGATGAAGGTATCCACAACCTCGTTGCGCCAGATGAACGAACTCCACAGGGGGTGTTCACCAATCCGGATGGTGCCTACCAGCACCCATTTGGCGACGATTGCGCTCAACGCGGCCACAGCTCCCGCTGCCAGCATGACCACTCCGCCCAGCAGGGCAGCCGCCCAGTAGCCCCAAAGCTGCGCGATCGCGTCGAAGGCCAGCATGGAACCTGCAGCGATGGCCACGGTGAGCACCACCGGCACAAAGCGGCACAACTCCCACAGCGCACGGGCAAGTTTCAGCTTGAACGGTGGTTGGAACGTGCGGGTCTGGTCTGCGTCTACGGCGGTACGTCGCAACCTCACGGGCGGACTGCCGAGCCATGACGTGCCGGATTTAGCCTTGGCCGGCGTCGCGGACAGGACTGCCACCAACGAATTCTTGGGGACGTTCCGGCCCGCCGCAGTCATGCCCGAGTTGCCCAGGAAGGATCGCTTGCCGATCTTGGCCGGGGCGATCTTCATCCAGCCACCACCGAGTTCGTAGGAGGCCACCATGGTGTCGTCCGCCAGGAAGGCGCCGTCCCCGATGGTGGTCATGCGGGGGACCAGGAGGACCGTGGACGCTTCCACGTTTTTGCCCACTTTGGCGCCGAGCAGGCGGAGCCAGATCGGCGTGAACAGACTCGCGTAAATGGGGAAGAGAAGGTCGCGGGCCATGTCCAGGAGGCGTTCGGTGGCCCAGACCTGCCACCCGACGCGGCTCCGGACGCGGTAGTAGCCTTCCTTGAGGCCAAGTCCCAGAAGCCGCGCAACGATCAAGATGAGGAGGAAATTGGCAAAGAACCATGCCAAGGCGGCCAGCGGGAGGGCTGCCAGGATCTGGGGAACGGCGCTTTCGAGGGATTCGTGGCCTTGGATGAAGGCGAGAATCACCAGTGCGCCAACGAAGGCCGAGACGTAGGGGATCAGTGCCAGCAGCGCGGAGGCCCCGGCGAAGGCGGAGAACCAGAGCCTGTCGCCCAGGGTCCGCTGGTGGACCAGTTCGGGCCATTCGTGCTTGGCCTTGCCCCGCCGCTCAGCGGGCGATCCGGCAACGAGGTGCCCGGACTTGACCTTGCCCAGTACGGCCGAGCCGGCTTCGACGTGGGCGCCCGCGCCGATGGTGGCGCCGGGCATGAGGGTGCTCCGGGAGCCCACTACGGCTCCGGCGCCCACGTGGATCTGGCCGATGTGGACGGAGTCGCCGTCCACCCACCAGCCGGACAAATCGACTTCGGGTTCGATGTTTGCGCCGCTGCCCAGGGACAAGAGGCCAGTCACTGGGGGCAGGGAATGCAGGTGGACGTCGCGTCCGATTTTTGCTCCGAGAGCCCGGGCGTAGTACGGAACGAAAGGTGCGCTGGCCAGGCCGATGGCTCCGGACAGGTCCTGGATCTGCTCCGCGAGCCAAAGCCTCAGGTGGGTTTTTCCGGAGCGTGGGTACGTGCCGGGTTGGACGCCGTGCAGGAGCAGCCGGGCAGCTGCTACGGAGATGGCCATGCGGCCCAAGGGGCTGACGAAGACGAGCCATGAAGCAGCGATCCACCACCATGAGACCACCGGTGCCGCGGCGAACCCCGCGAAATCGGCAAGGAGGCGGTTGGCGGCCATCAGGTAGGTCAGCCAACGCATGCCTACAAGGATGTGTAGCGGGACGCCCATCAGGACCTGGAAAATCTGCGACTTAACGGCCGTCGGACGAACGGTGCGCTCAGCGGCCGGACCGGGTGCGCCGCCGTCGGGAATCGACTGCCGGGCCGCGTCGATGAGCGCCCCGACGCGCGGTGTGGCGTAGATGTCGGCCACCGTGATGGTGGGGTACCTGACGCGCAACGCGGAAACCAGCTGGGCTGCCGCCAGTGAGCCCCCACCATAGGCGAAGAAATCTGCATCGAGGGAGCCCACGGTGCTGCCCAGGACAGACTCCCACTGCTCCACCACCCAGCGGGCGTCGTCGGGCAGGTTCAGGGGAGCATCGCCGGGTTCGGCAGCAGCCGCGCCGGCCAACGGCCAGGGCAGCGCATGGCGGTCGACCTTGCCGCTGGTTTTGGTGGGCAAGGTATCGACCGTCGTGAGCAGGGGAATCAAAGCTGCGGGCAGGTTTTCGCCGAGCGCCTTCCGGGCGTCGTCCAGGTTCAAGCTGACGCCGTCGGACGCGGCGAGATAGCCCACCAGGATCTGGTTGCCGGCGGCGGTTGTCTGCACGGCCGCCGCTGCACCGGCCACACCCGGCAGGGCTTGGAGGGCGGCATCGACTTCGCCGAGTTCGATCCGCCGGCCACCGAGCTTGACCTGTTCATCGGCGCGGCCCATGAAGATGAGGCCCTCGGCCTCGCAGCGGACCAGGTCCCCCGAGCGGTAGGCCCGCTCCCAGCCCAGCGTCTGCATGGGCGCGTATTTCTCCGCGTCCTTGGCGGGGTCCAGGTACCGGGCCAAGCCCACGCCGCCGATGATCAACTCGCCCACGTCGCCTTCGGCCACCGGAACGCCTGCGGAATCCACGACGGCCAGGTCCCACCCGTCCAGGGGCAGGCCAATCCTGACCGGGCCCGGGCCTCCCAAGGGTGCAGCGCAGGCCACCACCGTGGCTTCAGTGGGGCCATAGGTATTCCACACCTCGCGGCCGTCCACAGCGAGCCGCTCGGCCAGTTCAGGCGGGCAGGCTTCGCCGCCGAAGATCAGGAGGCGGACGTTTTCCAGGGCTTCGGCGGGCCAGAGGGCCGCAAGGGTTGGCACCGTGGAGACCACCGTGATGCCGTGGTTGATCAGCCATGGTCCGAGGTCCATGCCCGTCCGGACCAACGCGCGGGGAGCCGGGACCAGGCACGCACCATGCCTCCAGGCAAGCCACATCTCCTCGCAGGATGCGTCGAAGGCAACCGACAATCCAGCCAGGACGCGGTCCTGGGGTCCGATCGGTTCGGGTTGCAGGAAGATGCGGGCTTCTGCGTCCACAAAGGCGGCTGAGGAGCGGTGCTTGACGGCCACGCCCTTGGGGGTGCCCGTTGAACCTGACGTAAAGATGATCCAGGAGTCATCGTCCAGGCCCGGCTTGCTGAGGCCCTGGACGGGTCCGCGCGAGGGATCCGTGGCGTTGATGGACAGCCCCGCGCCGATGACCGCGCCCACCTTGGCTTCGCCGAAAACCAGTTTGGCGCGCTCCTCGGGGTCGTCTGCATCGACCGGAACGTAGGCGGCACCGGCCATGAGGATGCCAAGGATGGCGATGTAGAGCTCATTGGTGCCCGACGGAATGCGGACACCCACCTTGTCCCCGCGGCCCAGCCCAGCCTCGTTCAGGGCCCGGGAGAAGGTACGGACGGCGGCCAGCAATTCGGTGTAGCTCAGTGACTTCTGGCCGTCGTCCAACGCTGATGATTCGGGGAAGGACTGTGCAGTCTCTTCCAGGATGTCCACGAGGGTACGTTCGGCGGGTGCTGCTGACGACCCCGGGAACTGGGGACGGTAGGCGGCCAGGGCATGTGAATCCGCGGCTGCGCCAGGTTGATCTATGCTCACCCGCCCAGCTTTACCCAGAAAGGTGAACAATAGGTGTCTGACGTTTCCTGCTCGTCACAATTTGTTGCACAGCAGTTCGTTTGGCAGTAACCGAACGTTTCCCTGTGGCTAGGGAAGCAGCAGCACCTTACCGGCGGTCTTGCGGCCTTCCAGGTCCCGATGGGCCTGGGCGGCTTCCGCCAGCGGATAGGTAGCGCCAATCCGCACAGAAAGGGTTCCGTTCGCTGCGGCTTCGAATATTTCAGTGGACCGCCACCGGCGCTCATGGGTGTTCTGGACAAAGTGGCCCATGGTGGGGCGGGTGATGGAGAGGGATCCGCCTGCGTTGAGGCGCTGGGGATCGAACGGTGGTACCGGGCCGGAGGCCGCTCCAAAAAGCACCAATGAACCGCGGATGCGCAAGCTCTTGAGCGAATCGTCGAACGTGTCCTTGCCGACGCCGTCGTACACGACGTTCACGCCTTCGCCGTCGGTGAGTTCGCGGACCTTGTCCGCGAAGCCGTCGTAGCGCAGCACCTCGTCGGCGCCTGCCAGCTTCGACAGGTCCGCTTTCTCGTCCGAAGAAACAGTCGTGATCACCCGTGCGCCCCGGGCCTTCAATAACTGCGTCAGGAGCAGGCCCACTCCTCCCGCGCCGGCGTGCAGGAGGACCGTGTGCCCGGGCTCTACGCGGAAGGAAGAATTCATAAGGTAGTGGGCCGTGATGCCTTGGAGGGGTAGCGCGGCTGCCGTGTGGTCATCCACCTTATCCGGCACGGGCAGTGCCTTCGCAGCGTCCACAAGGGCGTACTCGGAGTACGTCCGGGAGGCCTCCGCCGTGGCGATCCTGTCCCCGACGGCAAAGTCCTCAACGCCCTCGCCCACTGCTTCCACGGTTCCGGCAGCCTCTGCACCCGGGGTGAAGGGATATTCGACCTTATAAATGCCGCTTCGCTGGTAGGTCTCGATGAAGTTGACCCCCGCGGCGGCAACCTTGATGAGCAACTGTCCGGGGCCGGGCTGCGGTGGCTCGACGGAGGCGTATTCAAGGACCTCGGGTCCTCCGGGCTGCTGTGCAACGATTGCGTGCGTCATGGTGGCTCCTTACTCCGGGGCGGTCCTTCCGGTGCCCGGTTCCGGTTTCCATCCTAGGGAGCATGCCACCTGACGTGTCGAACTGCTAGCGGCGTCCGTGCGTCGACGCGACCGGGCAGTCGAAGCCGCGCCCGGCTGCAAGGCCCACTTCGTTGAGGTAGCTGACCACGATGCCGTAGGACCGGGGCAACGAGGTTTCCGTGTAGGGAATGGAGTGCTTGGCGCAGAACGCCCGCACTATTCCTGCTGCGCGGTGGAGTTGGGGGCGTGCCATGTCCGGGAAGAGGTGGTGCTCCACTTGCCGGTTCAGGCCACCAAGGAGGAAGTCCATGAAGCGCCCGCCCGAGATATTGCGGGAGGTCAGGACCTGGCGGCTCAGGAAGTCCACGCGGCTGTCTGCCGGGAGGACCGGCATGCCCTTGTGGTTTGGTGCAAAGGACGCACCCATGTAGAAGCCATAAACCATGATCTGGACACCCAGGAACGCGAAGGCCATGCCGATGGGGAGGAAAGTAAATGCCAGTACGGGCAGCCCTGCCAGGCGGGCAACCAGGATGGGGGTTTCCACCCAGCGGTGCCGCACTTTCTGCTTTCCGAAAACGAAGCGCAGGGAATCGAATTGCAGGCTCAGTCCCAGAAGGGTCAGGAGCGGGAAGAAAAACCACCCTTGCCGCCGCGTCAGGAAGGCCAGGCGCCCTTTGCGCTCGGCAGCCGCGTCCTCATGGAAGACCAGGGCGTTGTTGCGGATATCCGGGTCCTTGGAGATGACGTTGGGATGGTTGTGGTGGGCGCCGTGTTTCTGCTCCCACCAGGAATAGCTGATGCCGGCCACGCCAGTGGCAAGCAGCCGGGCGGACCAGTCGTTCGCCCGGCGCGAGGCGAAGACCTGCTTGTGCCCTGCCTCGTGGGCAAGGAAGCTCAGCTGCGTGCAGAGGATGCCCACGGCTGCG
Organism: Paenarthrobacter sp. NPDC089988; assembly: GCF_044748465.1. Taxonomy (NCBI): domain Bacteria; kingdom Bacillati; phylum Actinomycetota; class Actinomycetes; order Micrococcales; family Micrococcaceae; genus Paenarthrobacter; species Paenarthrobacter sp. NPDC089988. The sequence continues at coordinate 16,662 of NZ_JBIVGD010000010.1, read as the reverse complement.
GCGATGAGGAGCTGGTACCAGGACTCACCCAGGACAGCGAAGCCGAGCCACGTACCTGCCATGAGCAGAACCAAGGCCGTGAACACCCAAACGTAGAAGCCGCTGCGGCGCTCGAGGAGTCCGGCTTTCTTGACGCTCTTAAGGAGCTCTGAATAGCTCTGTACGACGGGATTCGGCTGAATTGCGCGTGGTTTGGGGCGCTCAGCGGTGGATGTGGGTGCCATGGAATGTGCCCCGTATCGATAACGGGCAACGTGGCAGCCGACGTTCGGTCTGCCCGGTCTGGATCACCCTTCAATAAGCATACGGGGCTGCACCAAATGAGGTTCTCCCCGGCATGCATAAATATCAGCAACCATGAATAGTTTTGCTGTATGGTGGTGTCATGACTATTTCTGTTGCGGTCTCCGGTGCCAGCGGCTACGCCGGGGGAGAAGTGCTGCGCCTGCTGGCGAACCATCCCAACGTCACCATCGGCGCGATCACCGCGCACAGCAACGCCGGTTCCAGACTAGGGGAGTTGCAGCCGCATCTCCATGGTTTAGCCAGCCGGATCCTGGAAGACACCACCGTAGACAACCTGGCGGGTCACGATGTCGTCTTCCTCGCCTTGCCGCACGGCGCGTCAGCGGAGATCGCTGCCCAACTGCCCGAGGGCACGGTAGTCATCGACGCCGGAGCTGACCACCGCTTGCAGGATGCCGCGGCGTGGGAAAAGTTTTACGGCTCCGCGCACGCAGGCACCTGGCCCTACGGCCTGCCCGAGCTGCCGGGCCAGCGTGATGCGCTGAAGGGCGCCAAGCGCATCGCGGTCCCGGGCTGCTACCCGACGTCGGCCCTGCTCGCCTTGACGCCTGGGTTCGCCGGCAACCTCCTGCTGACGGACGACGTCGTCATTGTGTCCGCCTCAGGTACCTCCGGTGCCGGCAAGGCCGCCAAGGTCAACCTCATCGGTTCCGAAGTCATGGGTTCCATGAGTCCCTACGGCGTGGGTGGCGGTCATCGCCACACGCCGGAAATCGAACAGGGTCTGTCCAACGCTGCGGGGGAGCCGGTGACGGTTTCCTTCACTCCCACGCTGGCGCCCATGAGCCGAGGCATCCTCACGACGGCGACTGCCAAGGTTGGCCACGGTGTCACCGCGGAGGAGCTGCGGCAGGCCTGGGCCGACGCCTACGACGACGAGCCTTTCGTGCACCTGCTGCCCGAGGGCCAATGGCCCACCACCAAGTCTGTCCAGGGCTCCAACCACGCAGTGATGCAGTTGGCCTTCGATGCCCACACCGGCCGCGTGATCGTCACGTGCGCCATCGACAACCTCACCAAGGGAACTGCCGGCGGTGCCGTGCAGTCCATGAACATTGCCCTCGGCCTGGATGAAACGGCCGGCCTCAACCTGCAGGGAGTAGCACCGTGACCATTACCGCCCCCAAGGGATTCCGGGCCGCAGGCATCAAAGCCGGCATCAAGGCTTCCGGCAACCCGGACCTCGCCCTGGTCGTCAACGATGGCCCGCTCAAGTCAGCTGCCGCCGTGTTCACATCCAACCGCGTCGCGGCGGCGCCCGTTCACTGGTCCCGCCAGGTGGTCAGCGATGGCCGGGTGGACGCCGTGGTCCTCAACTCCGGTGGCGCCAATGCCTGTACCGGTCCGCAGGGTTTCCAGAACACCCATGCCACGGCAGAGAAAGTGGCAGAAGTGCTGGGAGTCTCAGCTTCCGACGTCGTGGTGTGCTCCACCGGACTGATCGGCGAGCAGCTGCCCATGGACAAGATCCTGCGGGGTGTGGAAGCGGCCTTCAAAGAGCTTTCCGAGGAGGGCGGCGCCGCAGCAGCAACCGCCATCATGACCACGGACAGCGTCTCCAAGGAAGCGGTGTTCACCGGCCAGGACGCCGAAGGCAAGGCTTTCACCGTCGGCGGCATCGCGAAGGGCGCCGGCATGCTGGCTCCCGGCCTGGCCACCATGCTGGTGGTGCTGACCACCGACGCGGAGGTCCCGTCCAACGAACTCGACGTCGTCCTCCGGGACGCCACGCGCGTCACCTTCGACCGTGCGGATTCCGACGGCTGCATGTCCACCAACGACACCGTGGTGCTGCTCGCCTCCGGTGCGTCCGAGGCGCTGCCGTCGGCGGAGCAACTGAGTGAAGCCGTCACCAGCGTCTGCGCCGAACTGGCCCGCAAGCTCATCGGCGATGCCGAGGGCGCGAGCCACGATATCGCCATCCGCACCTTCAACGCGGCCAGTGAACGCGATGCCGAAATCGTTGGCCGTTCCGTGGCCCGGTCCAACCTCTTCAAGGCCGCGATCTTTGGCAAGGACCCCAACTGGGGCCGTGTGCTCTCCGCAGTCGGCACCACCGACGCTGTCTTCGAGGCCGACCAGCTCAACGTTTCCATGAACGGAATCCAGATCTGCCGCAACGGAAGCATCGGCGACGACCGCAACCTGGTGGACCTCGAACCGCGTGAAGTCCTGGTGGAAATCGACCTCCAGGCCGGTGACGCCGAGGCGACCATCTGGACCAACGACCTCACGCACGACTACGTGCATGAGAACAGCGCGTACTCGAGCTAAGGGTGACCATGACCGCACACACCCGCGAGAACACCTCCATGAGTGCCGCCCAGGACAAGGCCGGAACCTTGATCGAAGCCTTGCCGTGGATCCAGCGCTTTGCCGGAACCACCATGGTGATCAAATACGGCGGCAATGCCATGGTGAACGACGATCTTCGCCGGGCCTTTGCCGAGGACATCGTGTTCCTGCACCACGTGGGCATCCACCCCGTGGTGGTCCACGGTGGCGGCCCCCAGATCAACTCGATGCTGGGCCGGCTTGGCATCGAATCCGAGTTCAAGGGCGGCCTCCGCGTCACCACTCCCGAAGCCATGGACGTAGTCCGCATGGTCCTCACGGGCCAAGTGGGCCGCGAGCTCGTTGGCCTGATCAACTCGCATGGACCCTACGCGGTTGGCATGTCAGGTGAGGATGGCGGGCTGCTGCGCGCTGTCCGCACCGGCACCGTGGTGGACGGGGAAGAAGTGGACCTCGGCCTCGTGGGCGAAGTAGTGGGAGTCGATCCCGCCGGGATCAAGGACATTCTCGACGCCGGCCGCATCCCGGTTATTTCCACGGTGGCCCCCGAGATCACCGACGAAGGCACCGGCTACCAGACCACGGGCCAGGTGCTCAACGTCAATGCAGATACTGCTGCAGCCGCCGTGGCCTCTGCCTTGGGTGCCACCAAGCTCGTCATCCTGACGGACGTGGAAGGCCTGTACGCAAACTGGCCGGACAAGTCCTCGCTGATCTCCTCCCTGACAGCCAGTGAGCTGCGGGACATGCTGCCGCGCCTGGAATCCGGCATGATCCCCAAAATGGCCGCGTGCCTCAAAGCCATCGACGAGGGCGTGGAACGCGCGCACATCGTGGACGGCCGCCTGCCGCACTCCATGCTGTTGGAGACCTTCACGACGGCCGGCATCGGCACCCAAGTAGTACCCGACGAGGAAGTGAACGCATGAGCACCAACGAAGCAGCAGTGGTCGAAACTCCGGCCGACGCCATCACCGGGCACAGCAGCGGCGCGGACTGGTTGGCCCGCTACTCCACCTCGCTCATGGGCGTCTTTGGCACCCCGCAGCGTGTCCTTGTACGCGGGGCCGGCTGCTTGGTCTGGGACGCCGACGGCAAGGAATACCTTGACCTCCTGGGTGGGATCGCCGTGAATGCACTGGGCCATGCCCACCCGTTCGTCACCTCGGTTATCTCAAGCCAACTGGCAACCCTTGGCCACGTCTCCAACTTCTTCACGAGCCCCACCCAGGTGGCGCTCGCCGAAAAGCTGCTTGCCATCAGCAACGCACCTGCCGGTTCCAAGGTGTTTTTCGCCAACTCCGGGACGGAAGCCAACGAGGCCGCCTTCAAGCTGGCCCGCCGGAACAGCGGCGACGGCAAGCGGACCAAGATCATTGCCCTTGAAGGTGCCTTCCACGGCCGGACCATGGGCGCCCTGGCGCTGACGGCCAAGGAAGCCTACCGTGCGCCTTTCGAGCCGTTGCCCGGTGGCGTGGTCCATATCCCGTTCGGCGACATCGAAGTGCTGCGCGCCGCCGTCGACGATTCCACCGCGGCTGTCTTCCTTGAACCGATCCAGGGCGAAGCGGGCGTGCGTCCACTGAGCGCCGAGTACCTGCAGGCGGCCCGTGAAGCCACCACGGCTGCGGGTGCACTCCTCATCCTGGACGAAGTCCAGACGGGTATAGGCCGTACGGGCAAGTGGCTGGCCAGCGACGGTGCGGGCATCGTCCCCGACGCCATCACGCTCGCCAAGGGCCTGGGCGGCGGCTTCCCGATCGGCGCGCTGCTGACCTTTGGAAGCACGACGTCGGCCCTGCTCACCGCCGGGCAGCACGGCACCACCTTCGGTGGAAACCCGGTGGCCACGGCCGCCGCGCTGGCTACGCTGCACGCCATCGAAAGCCAGGGCGTCCTCCAGAACGTGAACGTTGCAGGGGAGCACCTGCGGACGGGACTGGCCGCCGTCGAGGGCGTGACCGAAGTCCGCGGCGAAGGTTTGCTGATCGGTTTCGACCTCAGTGCGGACATCGCTCCTGCGATGGTCACAGCAGCTCTGGACGCCGGTTTCATCATCAACAGCCCAGGTCCCAGGACCATCCGCCTGGCCCCGCCGCTCATCCTGACCATCGAACAGGCTGACCGTTTCCTGGCCGCGTTGCCTGGGCTTATTGCCACCAGTACAGCCACAGCCTCTAACGCTAAGGACGCACAGTGACCACTTCCACCCGGCACTTCCTCAAAGACACGGACCTGACTCCTGCCGAGCAGGCCGAGGTATTGGAACTCGCGGTCCGCATGAAGGCTGCGCCGTACAGCGTGCAGCCCTTCGCTGCGGACGGCAATGGGCGGAAAACCGTCGCCGTCATCTTCGACAAGACGTCCACGCGGACCAGGGTTTCCTTCGCCACGGGCATTGCGGACATGGGCGGCAACGCCCTCATCATTAACCCCGGTGAGGCCCAGATCGGCCACAAGGAGTCCGTGGAGGACACCGCCAAGGTCCTGGAGCGCATGGTGTCCACCATTGTTTGGCGCACCGGAGCCCACGCGGGCCTGGTTGCCATGGCGGAAAACTCCAAGGTCCCCGTGATCAACGCCCTGTGCGACGATTACCACCCCTGCCAACTCCTCGCCGACCTCCTGACCATCAAGGAGCAGAAGGGCGAGCTGTCCGGACTGACCATGGCCTACCTCGGCGATGCCGCGAACAACATGGCCAACTCCTACCTGCTGGCCGGTGTCACCGCAGGAATGCACGTGCGGATTTCGGGACCGGAGGGCTACCTGCCGGCCGCGGAGATCGTGGCCGCCGCGAAGGAGCGTGCCGCTGAAACCGGTGGTTCGGTGTTGATCACCAGCGACGCAGCGGAGGCCCTCAAGGGTGCCGACGTCGTTGCCACCGATACCTGGGTGTCCATGGGGCAGGAAGCGGAGAAGGAGGCCCGGATGCAGTTGTTCCGCGAGTACTCCGTGGACGAGGCTGCCATGGGCCAGGCAGCGCCGGACGCCGTCGTGCTGCACTGCCTCCCGGCTTACCGCGGTTATGAGATCTCCGCAGGCGTGATCGACGGCCCGCAGTCGATCGTCTGGGACGAGGCAGAGAACCGCCTGCATGCCCAGAAAGCACTCATGGCCTGGCTTATGCACCGATCCGGCCTGGCCTTCGTCGACGGACTGGCCCCCGTCGAAGGAACCGGCGAGAGCACGTTCTAGTGTCCACCAATCCTTCGGTACCGGGCGCGAGCCCGGCCACCAAGACCGCCCGCCAGGCCCGCATCACGGCCATCCTGACAGGCGAGTCCGTCCGGTCTCAGGCAGAGCTCGCGGCGCTGCTGGCGGACGACGGCGTCCAGGTCACCCAGGCGACGTTGTCGCGGGACCTGGTGGAACTGGGCGCTGTGCGGGTTCGCGGTAAGGACGGCGCGTTGGTTTACGCCGTTCCAGGCGAAGGGGGAGACCGGAACGCCAAGAGTGGCGTCACGCAGGAAATCCTGGACGCGCGCCTCACCCGGTTGTGCGGGGAGTTGTTGGTGACGGCGGAAGCTTCGGCCAACATCGCAGTGCTCCGGACGCCTCCAGGGGCGGCCAACTTCCTGGCCCTGGCAATCGACCACTCCGTGATGCCGTCGGTATTGGGTACGATCGCAGGCGATGACACTGTGATGTTGGTGTCCCGGGATCCTGACGGCGGGGCGGAACTCGCTGCCCGCTTCCTGCGGCTGGCCGAAGAAGCCGGACCAGGCAACTGACTGATTTTCTTCAAGCATTAGAAACAAACAAGCAACACACAAAGGAGCACTCTCGTGACTGAGCGCATTGTTCTGGCCTACTCCGGTGGCCTCGATACGTCCGTAGCAATCGGCTGGATCGGTGAAGCCACCGGCGCCGAGGTCATCGCCGTCGCCGTTGATGTTGGACAAGGCGGCGAGTCCCTGGAGACCATTCGCCAGCGCGCCCTGGGCTGCGGTGCCGTCGAGGCCTACGTTGCGGACGCCCGCGACGAGTTCGCCAATGAATACGCCATGCCCACCCTCAAGGCGAACGCGCTCTATCAGGGCCACTACCCGCTGGTCTCGGCTATTTCCCGGCCGGTGATCGTCAAGCACCTGGTCAAGGCCGCCCGCGAATTCGGCGCAACTACCGTGGCACACGGCTGCACCGGCAAGGGCAACGACCAGGTCCGCTTCGAAGTGGGCATCCAGACCCTCGGCCCGGACCTGAAGTGCATCGCACCCGTCCGTGACCTCGCCTTGACCCGTGACAAGGCCATCGCCTTCGCCGAGGAAAAGGGCCTGCCGATCGAGACCACCAAGAAGAACCCTTACTCGATCGACCAGAACGTCTGGGGACGCGCCGTCGAGACCGGTTACCTCGAGGACATCTGGAACGCCCCCACCAAGGACATCTACGACTACACCGCCACCCCGGAGTTCCCACCGGCACCGGATGAGGTCACCATTTCCTTCCAGGCCGGTGTCCCGGTAGCGATCGACGGCGTCAAGGTCACCCCGCTGCAGGCCATCCAGGAGCTGAACCGCCGCGCAGGTGCCCAGGGCGTCGGCCGCATCGACGTCGTCGAGGACCGCCTGGTGGGCATCAAGTCCCGCGAGATCTACGAAGCTCCGGGAGCCATGGCGCTGATCACGGCCCACAAACACCTGGAAGACGTCACCATCGAGCGTGAGCAGGCCCGCTTCAAGGCAACGGTCGGCCAGCGCTGGGCCGAGCTGGTCTACGACGGACAGTGGTTCTCCCCGCTGAAGCGCTCCCTGGACGCCTTCATCGAGGACACCCAGAAGTACGTTTCCGGTGACATCCGCATGGTCCTCCACGGTGGCCAGGCAATCGTCAACGGCCGCCGTTCGGACACCTCGCTGTACGACTTCGACCTCGCCACTTACGACACCGGCGACACCTTCGACCAGTCCATGGCCCGCGGCTTCATCGAACTGTGGGGCATGTCCTCCAAGGTTGCCTCGGGTCGCGACCTGCGGGTTGCCGGCGAATGACGTCGGCAACAAACGAAGGTGCACTGTGGGGCGGCCGGTTTGCTGGCGGCCCCGCGGATGCCCTGGCCGCACTCAGCAAGTCCACGCACTTCGACTGGCGGCTGGCCCGCTACGACATTGCCGGTTCCAAGGCGCACGCACGCGTGCTGGCCAAGGCCGGACTGCTGGACGACGCTGAGCTTGAGGGCATGCTTGCCGCACTCACCCAGTTGGATGAGGATGTCGCGAGCGGCGCCTACCTTCCGGCCGAGAGCGATGAGGACGTCCACGGTTCGCTGGAACGTGGCCTCATCGAGCGTGCTGGGGTCCAGCTTGGCGGCAAGCTCCGTGCCGGCCGTTCCCGCAACGACCAAGTGGCAACCCTTGGCCGGATGTTCCTGCGTGACCACGCACGGATCATCGCGCAGGGAGTCCTGGCCACCATCGATGCGTTGGTTGAGCAGGCAAAGGCGCACCCGGGTGTGGCCATGCCCGGCCGCACGCACCTGCAACATGCCCAGCCTGTGCTGTTGAGCCACCACTTGCTGGCCCATGCCTGGGCACTGTTGCGCGATGTGCAGCGCCTCCAGGACTGGGACAAGCGTGCCGGTGTCTCGCCGTACGGTTCCGGCGCTTTGGCCGGTTCTTCGCTCGGCCTGGACCCCGAGGCTGTAGCCGCGGACCTCGGCTTCTACTCGGCAGTCCACAACTCGATCGACGGCACCGCTTCCCGCGATGTCTTCGCCGAGTTTGCCTGGGTGTGCTCCATGATCGGTGTGGACCTGTCCCGGATCTCCGAGGAAGTCATCTTCTGGGCCACCAAGGAGTTCTCCTTCGTGACGCTGCATGATTCCTACTCCACGGGGTCATCCATCATGCCGCAGAAGAAGAACCCGGACGTCGCCGAACTGGCCCGCGGCAAGGCAGGGCGACTCATCGGCAACCTGACCGGTCTGCTGGCCACGCTCAAGGGCCTCCCGCTCGCGTACAACCGGGACCTCCAGGAGGACAAGGAGCCGGTGTTCGACGCCGCTGACACCCTGGAACTGCTGCTTCCTGCGGTCTCCGGCATGATCGCGACGCTGAAGTTCAACACCGAACGCATGGAATCCTTGGCGCCGCAGGGCTTCGCCTTGGCTACGGACATTGCCGAGTGGCTTGTCCGCCAGGGCGTGCCGTTCCGCGAAGCCCACGAACTCTCCGGCGCTGCCGTCAAGCAGGCCGAGAGCCGCAACGTGGAACTGTGGGACCTGACGGACGAAGAATATGCCGCGATTTCGGAGCACTTGACGCCCGAAGTCCGCTCTGTGTTGAGCACTGAAGGTTCGCTCAACAGCCGCAACTCGCAAGGCGGAACGGCACCAGCCGCCGTCGAACGCCAGCTTGCTGCCCTCGAAGCGGAACTGGACGCTGCACGCGCTTACGCGTCCTAGCGCTTCTCCTCCCGGAGCGGGGTGGTACCTCCTGGTGCCATCCCGCTCTGCGTTTAACTGTGCGTTAGCATGGCGCTATGACCCAGATCACCCCTGAGACGCTGCCCGCAGAGCTTCACAAAGCCGCCGGCACCGTCACCCGCCTCCTGACCAAAATGGACGAAACCTCCGTCGCGGAACCCTCCGAACTTGCCGGCTGGACCCGCGGACACGTCTTGGCGCACCTTGCCGGGATAGCGAACGCCATGGCCAGGCAACTGGAGTACGCGGATCGCGGGGAAAAGATCGAACTGTACGACGGCGGCATGGAAGGCCGCACCAAGGCGATCAACCTGGCGGCGGGACACAGCCTCGCGGAGCACACGGCGTCCGTCACCGCTGCGGTGGAGTCGGCGGTTGGTGCGTTCGACGCTTTGGAACCGGACGGCTGGCAGGCGCGCATCACCTATCGGGACGGTACAGTGCTCGACGGCGGGCTGGCGCTGTGGCGCGAACTGGTCATCCACGCCGCGGACCTGGGGCTCGGTTACGGCCCCGAGACGTGGAGCAAGCCCTTCTGTGAACATCTTTTCGGCTTCCTGGCTGCACGGGTACCGCAGCAGTACAGGTTTGTCCTCCAGCCCACGGGCCTTGCTCCGCAGACCATCGGCAGCGGGGGTACCTCCATTGCCATCACGGGAATGCTGACGGATATCGCGGCATGGCTTGCCGGTCGCGAACCAAGCCTCGGTTCCCTCCGCGCGACGGCCGCCGCGGATGGAGTGGACCTGCCCGAACTCCTGCCCTGGCCCGGCGGCGTCCCCGCCCAGCCCCAAACCCCGGCCCACTAACCCCACCCCCAAACCCCCGACCCCCGTCCCCAAACTCCAACGCTCTCTCACGTAGTCGCCCTTTTCGGGAATCCCTCTCTCACGTAATCGCCCTTTTCGGGAATCCCTCTCTCACCGATCGCTTGTTTGGGTGGGTCCCTCTCTCACTTGCTTCAGGGAAGTGATAGACGATCGGCGGCAACGGGCGATTACGTGATAGAGGATCGGCGGAAACGGGCGGTTTGGTGAGAGAGCATCCGAGGGTGGGGTGGTTTGGTGAGAGAGGATCGGCGGAAACGGGCGGTTTGGTGAGAGAGCATCCGGGGGTGGGGTTAGCGTTTCGCGGCGGCGGCGCGCCACAGGTGCATGACCGCATAGGAGCGCCACGGACTGACTTCCCGGAAGTCCGGACTTAATTCCGAAGCCGCCCCACGCGAAGCGGGCGGCAGCACTTTCAATCCGTTGCGCACCGCGGCGTCGTTGCCGAGAAAAACGTCAGGGGCTCCGAGCACGCGCATGGACACGTACCCCACTGTCCACGGTCCAACACCGGGGAGAGACAGCAGCTTGAGTGACAGGCTCGCTTCGTCGTCGCCGTAGCCGAAATCGAGGGTGCCGTTGGCCATCGCGGTGGCCGCAGACACCACGGAATCGATCCGCCTCTGCGGTCCACGGAGGAGGTCCCTGCCGTGCTCGGCGAGTTGTGCCGCCGTCGGAAACAAACGGTGCAGGCCGTTGCCGCCACTCTCCAACTGTGACCCTGCAGCCGATAATTGGGTGAGGGCCGTTCGTGCCGCAGCCACGGTGATCTGCTGACCGATCATGGCCCGGATCAGCAGCTCCTGGGGATCCACGGCACCGGGAAGCCTGATCCCTGGGACGGCCCGGACGCCCGGTTCAAGCCGCGGGTCGCCCGCGAGGGCTTCATCGATGGCGACCGGATCGGCGTCGAGATCGAACAGGCGACGGACCCGGCTCAGCAGGACCGGAAGGTCGTGGAGGTCGGCAACAGTTGCCGCAAGTTGCAGCCGGGACCTGATGCCTGCGCCGTCGGGAACGTACGTCACGGTAAACGTGGTTTCGCCGCGGGGGAGCCGGAGGGTCCGGGAATAATGACGGCGTCCGTCCGGCCCAACGCCGGCCGCCTCGATCCCGGGAACCGCACGCACGGCCAGGAAGTCGAAGATGCCAGGATCGAAGGGTTCCCGGTAGGGCAGGTTCAGGGTCAGCGTTGCTGGCGGCGTCGTTTCGTCGCCGCGTCGCGGAACCAAGCCTGGCGCACTGGCGCGTAACGCCGTCGGAGTCATAGCGAAAACCTCGCCAATGGTGTCGTTGAACTGGCGGACGCTGTTGAAGCCGGCCGCGAAGGCAACGTCGGCAAACAGCATGTCGGTGGAGACCAAGAGCGTCCGGGCCGTCTGCGCCCGGCTGGCACGCGCCAAGGACAGGGGACCGGCACCGAGTTCATGGCTCAGGATCCGGTTCAACTGCCGGGCAGAGTACCCCAGCCGGTGGGCCAGTCCGTCCACTCCTTCACGGCTGATAACACCGTCGTTGATCAACCGCATGGCCCGGCCGGCCACATCGGAGCGGAGGTTCCATGCCGGCGTGCCGGGGACGGCCTCGGGCAGGCAGCGCTTGCATGCCCGGTAACCGGCTTCGTGCGCGGCCGCCGAGGTTTCGTAGAAGGTGACGTTCTCGGCTTTGGGCGTCCTGGCCGGACACGACGGCCGGCAGTAGATCCCCGTGGAACGGACCGCCGTGAAGAATTGTCCGTCAAAGCGGGGATCGCGGGCGTCGATTGCCCTGTAGCGCTGCCAGAAGTCCATGGCTCCATCCTGTCAGTCGGCGGACACCGCTGCTAGCGGAAATCGGACATGACCGCGGAGCCTGGTTGCTAAGGTCTGAGACATGACAGCTACAGACACACAGGGCATCCGCGACGTCCTCTCAGGAGACCCGCGGACCCTCGCGCCGCTGGTCCTCGGAGCGGTGCTCACCCACCACTCGGAGTCTGGTCCCGTGTCAGTCCGGCTCACCGAAGTGGAGGCGTACATGGGTCCGCGCGACTCGGCCCATCCGGACCCCGGCTCGCACACCTACGGAGGCCGGACCGCCCGGAACGCGCCCATGTTCGGGCCACCGGGATTTCTCTACGTCTATTTCACGTACGGCATGCACTACTGCGCCAACATTGTCTGCGGGCCGGAGGGGGCTCCATCCGCTTTGCTGCTCCGCGCCGGCGAGATCGTTGCAGGCGAAGAGTTGGCCGCGGTCCGCCGCCCTGCGTCGAAGTCGCACAATGACCTGGCGAGTGGACCCGCCCGGCTCGCTTCGGCGCTGGGGCTTACGACGGCGGACTCAGGCCGTGACGCGCTCGCGGCACCTTTCAGCCTGTGGTTGCCTGAGTCCCCGGCGGCTGCCGTCGCCAGCGGACCGAGGGTGGGCGTTGCCGGTCCGGGTGGGACCACGGAGTATCCTTGGCGTTTCTGGATCGAGGACGATCCCACGGTCTCCCGCTACAAAGCCGCACGGCCGCGCACCCGGCCCTCCACCGCGTGATCCAACGCCACGACGCCCCGTCGACGCGCCGGCTATCCACCCGATGGCTTGTACCCCACGCGTTCACCAAAATCGCTGTAGAATGGACGGTCTGTCTTTTGCGATAGGGGTTACGGTTTCGATGCACGACGCTGATTTGGTTCACGAGCAGGAATACGTTGCCGGGTTGTATGCCCGGCTCGATGAGCTGCGCGAAGAGAAGCGCACCCAACTGGCGCAGGTGCGAAAGGCCGGTGCCGTGGGAACCATGCAGAACGTTTCGGAACGTGACGCGTTCGCTGCACTGTACGAGGACCGCCTTGCCCAGCTCGACGCCGTCGACGATCGTTTGGTTTTCGGCCGACTGGACCTGGACTCCGGCGAAGCCCAGTACATCGGCCGCATCGGGCTGTCCACGGCGGATCTGCAGCGCCTCATGGTGGATTGGCGTGCCCCCGAAGCCGGCCACTTCTACCAGGCCACCGCGTTCGACCGCCAAGGCGTGCGCCGTCGTCGTCATTTGATCCTGCAGGGCCGCGACGTCAAGGCGATCGAAGATGACGTCCTGGATGCAGACATGCTGGCCGACGACGATTCCCTCCAGGGCGAGGGGGCCTTGCTCGCCGCACTGAACTCCAAGCGCACCGGCCGCATGTCGGACATCGTCGGCACCATCCAGTCCGAGCAGGACAGGATCATCCGTTCGTCGATTTCCGGCGCATTGGTTGTCCAAGGTGGTCCCGGAACGGGAAAGACCGCCGTTGCCCTGCACCGTGCCGCCTATCTGCTCTACACCCACCGTGACCGCCTCAAGAGTGCGGGCGTGCTGCTCGTGGGTCCGTCGTCGTCGTTCATGCATTACATCGAGCGCGTCCTTCCCTCCCTCGGTGAGACCGGCGTGGTGATGGCGAGCCTCGGCCGGCTCATGCCGGGCATCCACGCCATCCCTGAGGAGAATGCGGACATCGCCGCCCTCAAGGGCAAGCTGGACATGGCCACCGTGGTGGCAAACGCTGTGGCCAACCGGCAGCGGACCCCCGGCAAGGACCGGATCCTTGAGGTCGATTCGCGCAAGCTGACCCTCACCGAGCGGCAGGTCCGGCGCGCCCGTGACAAGGCGCGCGCCACCGGCAAGCCGCACAACGAGGCCCGCCTGACGTTCATCAAGATCCTGCTCCGCGAACTCACCGAGCAACTCACGGACCAGGTTGAAGCCGCGAACATCGGCAACAACGCCGACCGCGCGTACCTCGCCGAGGACGTCCGGACCGCCCGCGATGTGCGCATCATGCTCAACCTGTGCTGGATGCCAATGACGCCGGAGAAACTCGTTTCGGAGCTCTTCAGCAAGCCGCAGATCCTGGAGGCCTGCACACCGCACCTCACGCCGGAGCAGCGCTTGCTGCTGCAGCGGCCGGCGGACGCCCCGTGGACCGAAGCCGACGTTCCTCTCCTGGACGAGGCTGCCGAACTGCTTGGTGAGTTGGATCCGGCAGCCGGCCGCGGATTGGCGCAGCAGGAGGCGGACCGTGCCCGCGACCTCGCCAACGCCAAGCAGACCCTCGCCAACATGGAAGCCATGGGAGTGGACGTCCTCATGACCGCCGAGGAACTGGCGGACCAGAACCAGGAGCGCGAAGGCCGTCTCACGGCAGCTGAGCGGGCTACCAGCGACCGTTCGTGGGCCTTTGGTCATATCGTTGTGGACGAGGCCCAGGAACTCTCGCCCATGCAGTGGCGGCTCCTGGTGCGCCGCTGCCCGCTGAAGTCGTTCACGATCGTGGGCGATATCGCCCAGACGAGCGCCGCGGCCGGTGCCAACTCGTGGCAAAGCGCGCTGGCGCCGTTGTTTGGTGACCGTTGGACGCTTGAGGAACTGACGGTAAATTACCGCACGCCGTCCCAGATCGCAGAGGCCGCCGTACGCATGGCCAATCGTGCCGGGCTGGTTGTCTCCGCCCCCAAGGCCGTGCGGGAGGGCAAATGGTCGCCGATCGTCGACCGCGTGGATGCGGATGCCATCGTGTCGCGCCTGGTGGAAGTACTCCCCGAGGAAATCGAAGCGATCGACGGCGGCCTGCTCGCCGTGATTGCCGACGGGCCGCTGCTTCCGCAAGCCACAACAGCCCTCCGTGAGGTCTATGGACGCCGTATCGGCACGGGTGCCGGCAGTTACGAGCAAGACATCGTGGTCATCAGCCCCAAGGAAGCCAAGGGCCTCGAATTCGACGGCGTCGTGGTGCTGGAACCTGCCGCCATGCTCAACCACGAGCACGGCAAGGTGGGCGACCTCTACGTCGCCATGACCCGGCCAACCCAGCGCCTCCGCCTCATCACCGCCGCGCCCCTCCCGGCCGGCATCGAACGCTAGGAAAAACAGCGTGGGCAATCCTGCTAACTTAGAACCCGTGTCACATGTAAACAGCCTCGAGTCCCAACAGAACGATCCCGCCTTTGCCAACATCTGGCAGGAGCTCAAATGGCGCGGCCTGGTCCACGTTTCCACTGACGAAACGGAACTGGAAAAGCTGCTCGCGGGGGACCCGATCACCTATTACTGTGGCTTCGACCCGACGGCTCCGTCACTGCACCTTGGCAACCTCGTCCAGCTCCTGGTGATGCGCCGCCTGCAGTTGGCCGGCCACAAGCCCCTGGGTCTCGTGGGTGGCTCCACCGGGCTGATCGGCGACCCGCGCCCGACGGCGGAACGCACCTTGAACACCAAGGACACCGTTGCCGAGTGGGTCGGGTACCTTCAAGGCCAGGTTCGCCGTTTCCTCAGTTTCGAGGGTGAAAACTCCGCAAGGATGGTCAACAACCTTGACTGGACGGCGCCGCTGAGCGCCATCGATTTCCTGCGCGAAATCGGCAAGCACTTCCGTGTGGGCACCATGCTCCGCAAGGACGCCGTGGCGTCGCGCCTCAACTCCGACGAGGGCATCAGCTACACCGAGTTCAGCTACCAGATCCTGCAGGGCATGGACTACCTCCAGCTTTTCAGGGACTACGGCTGTGCGCTGCAGACCGGCGGTTCCGACCAGTGGGGCAACCTCACCAGCGGCACCGAACTCATTCGGAAGGTGGAAGGCAAGAGTGTCCATGCCTTGGGTACGCCGCTCATCACCAACTCCGATGGCACCAAGTTCGGCAAGTCCGAAGGCAACGCCATCTGGCTCGATCCCGAAATGTGCAGCCCGTACACGTTCTACCAGTTCTGGCTGAACACGGCCGACGCCGATGTGGTGGATCGCCTCAAGGTCTTCACGTTCCTCACGCGTGCCGAGATCGAGGAGCTCGGCCAGGCCGTGGCGGAACGTCCGTTCGCACGCGAAGGCCAGAAAAAGCTTGCCTTCGAGGTCACGTCCTTGGTTCACGGTGTTGACGCGACGGAGAAGGTCATCGCGGCATCCGCAGCTGTTTTCGGCAACGGCGACTTGACCGTACTTGACGAGCAAAGCCTCGCTGCCGCAACTGCGGAACTCCCGTCCGCCAAGATCGGCAGCGACTCTTTGGGCATCATCGATCTTTTGGTTGCCTCCGGCCTCTCGGACAGCAAGTCTGCTGCCCGCCGCACCGTGGGAGAAGGCGGCGCCTACGTGAACAACGCCAAGATCTCCGATCCTGATGCCGTCATTGGCCAGGACCAGTTGCTTCACGGCCGGTACCTCCTGCTGCGCCGCGGCAAGAAGAACCTGGCGACGGTAGAGGTTTCCGCCTAGCCGCCCCCTGTTCCGCTCCTGTTTGTCCTTCTTGTTGTGAAAGGCCGGTAACCCGTGTGGTTGCCGGCCTTTTTCGTGCAGAAAGTGCGTCGCTGGCTTCCCCCTCCGGACGCTCTCTCACGTAATCGCCCTTTCCGCCGGATGCTCTCTCACCTTTTGGCCCGTTTTCGGGATCGCTCTCTCACGGAATGCCTGTTTGCGGCGGATGCTCTCTCGCTGGCCGTTTTGTTCGGTGTCTATTTGGGGTTCGACGGCGGGTGTTGGGTTGGGTGCTGTGGTGGCTGGTTGGTGGTGGTTGTGTTGTGTGACGGTCTTCACGGTGCTGGGATTTGTTTGTTGGGTTTGGGGTGTGTAAAGTTATTCGAGTTGCCGCCGCTGATGCGGAATTGATGGTGACATTCTCCCTTTCAAATGGCCGGTTTCCGGTGGCGCTTTTGGTGTGCTGCTGGTTGTTGGTGGGGGTTCGGGCTGGTTTGCTTTGTGTGGCTGGTTCGGGTAAGTTTGAAAAGTTGCTCCGGAGCGATCCAGTCGTTTGGTTGGTGGTGCCGGTTAGTGTCTGTTGTTTGAGAACTCAATAGTGTGCCAA